>DASYYL010000094.1:0-16933 GCA_035933915.1 Verrucomicrobiia bacterium | reverse complement strand
AAGACCGCCGAAAACGCGCGCAATTTTTCACAATGCGATTCCATGCTCATCGGAAACAAATGCGGCGCGCACACGTTCCCGTATATCGAAGTGAAAAACACGTCGGCCAGCGTCGAGCACGAAGCCACGACGTCAAAGATCGGTGAAGACCAGATTTTCTACTGCAACCAGCGCGGCCTGGCCACGCAGGACGCCGTGAACATGATCGTGAACGGCTTTTGCAAGGAAGTCTTTAAGGAACTGCCGATGGAATTTGCCGTCGAAGCCCAGAAACTGCTCGGCGTCAGCCTCGAAGGGAGCGTAGGGTAAATACTCGTAGATGTACGCTTAACGCATGATTGAACGATCTACCATTCGAACATTCTGTAAGGCAATGGCGAGGCAATTTCGCCCGCGCAAGATTATTTTTTTTGGCTCGTACGGCTATGGAAAGCCGACGGAAGATTCTGATTTTGATTTACTAGTGTTTATGGCCCGCACCCGTTATCGCGGCGAGCGAATGTCTTTTAGGATTCGAAAAGCCATGCCGGCCAGTTTTCCAATGGACCTGATCGTTCGGACACCGGCCGAAATTTCCAAACGGCTTCGTTGGGGAGACTCGTTTATGCGCGAAATCTTCGAAAAAGGGAAGGTTATGTATGACTCCACTAACCCGTGAACGGTTGAAAAAGCGAAAGGAGATTTTCTGGTTGCCGTTCAAATCATGCGTCGAAAAAAACAGCGTGTTTATGATGCCGCTTGTTTTCATTGCCAGCAAGCTGTGGAGAAGTATCTGAAGGCGCGTTTAACAGAAGCGGGGCTGTCGTGTCCTCGGACCCACGACCTTCCCAAGTTATTGCTAATGCTTTTGCCAATAGAGCCACTATGGAAATCATATGAAACCGCGGCAAAGTCTCTAACGGACTACGCGGTCAATTTTCGTTACCCGGGAAATAGCGCCACATTAGCAGAAGCAAAAACAGCTTTGAAACATTGCCGCTCCTTCCGCGTAGAGGTACGGCGAAGCCTCGGCTTCAAAAACTAAATTTAAAAAATGACCAAATCAATACTCGAAATCAAAAACCTCTCGGCCGGTGTCGAGGGCAAACAAATTCTCAAAGGTGTCAGCCTGACCGTCGGCCCGGGCGAAGTCCATGCCGTCATGGGCCCGAACGGTTCCGGCAAAAGCACGCTCGCGGCGGTCCTCGCCGGACGTGACGGCTATGACGTTACCGGCGGTGAAGTTCTCTACGATGGCAAGGACCTTCTCGACCTCGACCCCGAGGAACGCGCGCGCGAAGGTGTCTTTCTTGCCTTTCAATATCCCGTCGAAATTCCCGGCGTCAACAGCACTTACTTTTTGAAGGCCGCGCTGAATGAAATTCGCAAAGCCAAAGGCGAGTCGGAACTGGACGCGATTGAATTCCTCAGTCTCGTTAAAGATAAGATCAAACTGTTGGAATTAAACGAGGACCTGCTCAAGCGGTCGGTTAACGAAGGTTTCTCTGGCGGCGAAAAGAAGCGCAACGAAATCTTCCAAATGGCCGTGCTCGAACCCCGGCTGTCAATCCTGGACGAAACCGATTCGGGCCTGGATATCGATGCATTGAAGGTCGTCTCCAACGGCGTCAATAAATTGAAGACCCGCGAAAACGCGCAGCTGGTCATCACGCATTATCAGCGGTTGTTGAATTACATCGTGCCTGACTTCGTCCACGTCCTCGTGGACGGGCGCATCGTCAAATCCGGCGGCAAAGACCTCGCGCTGGAACTCGAGGCCAAAGGATACGATTGGGTGGTCAAAGGAAATTGACCGTCAGGTTTTGCGAATCCGGAAAAAGAAGCTCTGCTCCGCGCGGGTAATGCTTACATAATTTGTGCCATTAAGCGCGGCGGACGCACCGGAAATCGTTGTCCATTCCAGTCGCCCGGCGAAGCGAAATTGGATTTTGACTCGTTGCGCTCGTAACGATTGCCGCTTTTCTTCTTTCACCTTCAATCTGAGCACTTTCATATGAGGTTTAGGATGATGGTTAACTTGATAATGGCCCATGTGACACGTTGCCGGCGCCCGGTAATCGAGTCCCCGGCAGCCGGCCTAGCAGGTTACTGGCCAAATTGGCCATCATTGCATAGGGGGTTGGCAGTTTGGCTGCCGGGGGGACTGACAAGTCAGTCAAAGCGTTGCTTCCGGCTGGACTGATCCTGATGTCCAGCCAGAAGTGGTTGCCGGTGAGGACTCCGGCTCCAAAATCAAAGGTCGCGGTATATAAATCGTACTTCACTGCCCTGGCGCTGCCCGTGTTGGCCCCGGCGGCCGTGGGCTGCGCAAACGCAGTCACGGCCACCGTTGCCATGGCAATAAACAACAACAGCTGTAGTACGAACCGTCTCGTCATTCCTATCCTATTTATCAGAAATGCGGAAAAATATAATGATTTAGGGACATATTCGCGGAATTGGGGAGTGGAATGCCGCCGCGGAGGGGTGAAATGGAGTGGAAAAACCGGAGGATTCTGAAGCTTTTTCAGTATCCGAACAGTATTTCTTGAACCTCTCTAAAAGAGAATTGCCTCTGGGAAAGGGAAATGGACTGGATGGAAATGCCGGGGACTCTGAATCAGCTTTTGGAAGCCAGCGCCGTGACTCCCAACTGCTGCAGCTGTTCCCGGTAACCGCGAGTCAGAGTCGCCCGGGAGCCATTTTTTAGGGCCACCGAGTATTCACCGTGAAACAATGGATGCAATTCTTTGATGGATTCTACGTTCACGATCGCCGAACGGCTGATTCGCACAAAACGGCCCGGTGGCAGTTTATCTTCCAGCGTTCCAAGGGTTTCGCGCAAAAGATGCGTTTCCTTGCCGGCATAAAGCTTGACGTAGTTGTCCGCGGCCACCACCAGGTCGAGGTCGGTCACCCTCAGAAACACGATTCGGCCGTTGGTTTTGACGGCCAGGCGTTCGGGGTACTTTGGCCCTCCCTTTAATCCATCAATCAGGCTGTCCAGCTTCTGCCGGATATCGCCATTCTGGTGGCTTTGGAGCTGTTGGCGCGCACGGACAACGGCTGAGTGCAACCGGGCTGGCTGGCAGGGTTTGACCACGTAATCAAGCGCCTGCGCCTCAAACGCTTTCAACGCGCAATCGTCCCGGGCCGTCACAAAGACGATAATCGGCATGTTTTCCACCTTGACTCCGGCAACCACCCCGAAACCGTCCAGTCCAGGCATTTGGACGTCCAAAAAAACGAGGTCCGGTATCAGCCGGTTGATGGCTTCAATGGCATCAGGACCGTTCGAGGCCGTGCCGATGATTTCGACGTCGGGTTCGAAACGGAGGATATTCCGCAATACCGTAAGCCCGGACGATTGATCGTCCACGAGCAAGGTCCGGATTTTACCGCTATTTGAAACAGGCGCGTCGCAACCCGGGCCGTTTTCGGTTGTGAAA
This sequence comes from Verrucomicrobiia bacterium, assembly GCA_035933915.1. GTDB lineage: Bacteria > Verrucomicrobiota > Verrucomicrobiia > Limisphaerales > UBA11358 > UBA11358. The sequence continues at coordinate 13,505 of DASYYL010000094.1, read as the reverse complement.
TCTGGCGAATTATCGGACACATATTTTTTGAAGCAAATGTCATGCCTATTGTTCGCTTTTGATGTCGCTGCAATACCATTAAATCCAACACCTTAACAGCCCGTTTAAAAGTATGAACATTAGTGCTGAAACGAAAAGAGCCTTAAAATCCGGTTAAAAGTGGTGCGCGCGAGAGGACTTGAACCTCTAATCCTTTCGGAACCGGATCCTAAGTCCGGCGCGTCTGCCAGTTCCGCCACGCGCGCATATTGATTTACAAGCACTTACAACAATAATCTGATTGGGCTTGACGCCTGCTACAGTATTTGCGACAGTGTTACAGTATGAAAAGCACAGTAACGCCAAGCAATCGGTCTGGTTCAGGCTCAAGTTCACGGCGATATAGATACATCAAGGTCGTGGATAATCGCAACCACGCAATTCGGGGGCTGTGGCGCCGCAACGGCAAGTTTGTAGCACGCTTTACGGTTGAGGATGATGCCGGGCGAAAGGCAGTTAAATGGGTGCCATTGGAAGCCGAGTCTGTTGCCAAGGCTCAGAGCGAATTTAGGACACTGCTTGTTGAGCGAGGGGAGGACCAGCTGCGACACATCGGCCGGTGCCCAAAATTTGCCGATTACGTTAAAAAAACATACATGCCGTGGCTGGCGACATCGGGCAAAAAACCGGACACTTTGACATCCGAGAAGGGACACCTAAAGCGCTGGTGCGATGCGATTGGGCATCTTTATCTCGACAAGATCAGGGCGCATCATGTCACCGGCCAATTGCAGAAACTCAAGCAACTCGGAAAGGCCAACCGCACATGTAACCTGGCGTTGGTCGTCCTGAGGAACGTCGTCAAGAATGCAAAATTGGATGGTTTCATAAAGTGCCTGCCGGTTGACGGCATTCCGTGGCTGCGGACCGAGAAGAAAGCGCGGCGGCTGTATACGCGCGAAGATGTTGACCTTTTCTGCCAGGCGGCACTGGTCGCCTCAAAGAATGGCGTGGAATTCTGCGATTACATACGACTGATGGCGTTGTGCGGTGCGCGCGAACAGGAAACAATCAAGCTTCGCTGGGCGGACGTGGACTTCGACCGCAAACTCCTGACGATTGGCGCCGACGCGGATACGAAAAACCGTGAGGCCCGCCGCGTGGACTTCAATCCAGAATTGGAAGCGCATCTCAAAGCGATGGAAACCCGGCGCGCACCCGACTCGGAATGGCTGTTTCCTAGTCCACAACGCGGTGACCAGGACAAGCACGCCAAGACCTACCGGGAATCCCTGTTGTTAACGCGGGCCGCGTCAGGCTGGATTTGCCTGGACTGCAAACGAATCCATTTCGGGGAGGATGCGCCGAAAACCTGCGCCCAATGCCGGCGCACGCGGCTTGAATTCAAAAAAATGGTATTTCCTGAACCTTTGCAACGGTTCGGCTTCCACGACTGCCGGCACCACTTCATTAGCTACGCAGTGATGAGCGGTATTGACTACATGACGATTGCTCGTTGGGTGGGCCATAAGGACGGGGGGATTCTCATTGGCAAGGTCTATGGGCATTTGAGCAACGAACACACGCAGGCGCAGGCGGCGCGGCTCAACTTTGGCCCGGCGATTGTGACCCTGCGCCAACCGGCGACCGGCTGACAGGTTGGCAGCCAGTTTGGCCGATGTAAAGCGATTTATACCAGAGCCGGGGGCCAACGTCCAAGAGAACGGTCAGACTTGGGTGTGAAAACCGTGCTTTAAAAGCCTCCGGCTTTTCCTATTAACTCGGAAGAAACTCGTTCAGGTACCATATCACGCATTGCCCCAATCAGCGCACAGCAATTCCGCCTGTTGCAAAACCGTCAGCGTGGCTTTTTCCTGTTTGTCCGGGGGATAGCCATACCTCCGGAGGATTTTTTTGACCATGACACGCAACTTGGCACGCACCGACTCCTTGGCCGTCCAATCAATCGTGACGTTGGCACGGACGGTTTTCACCAATTCTTGCGCGATGAATTTCAAATTCTCATCCCCCAACGCCTTCACTGCGCTATCGTTGGTTTCCAGCGCGTCATAAAATGCGACTTCATTTTCGCTCAAGCCCAGCTTTTCACCGCGCCTGCCGGCCTGCCTCATTTCTTTGGCAAGTTGAATTAACTCCTCGATAACCTGTGCGGCTTCGATGGCCCGGTTCTGATACTTGCGTATGGAATTTTCCAGCAACTCGGCGAACGACTTGGACTGGATCAGGAATTTTCGCGACCGAACCTTGATCTCATTATTGAGCAGCTTGCGCAATAATTCCACTGCGAGATTCTTTTGCGGCATGCCCCGCACTTCAGAAAGGAAATCATCTGAGAGGATCGAAATATCCGGCTTTTTCAAACCGGCGGCGGCAAAAATATCCACAACCTCATTCGAGGCAACGGCGCGGGAAATGATTTGCCGGATGGCCGCATCCACCTCTTCCGGCGATTTTTCCCGGCCACTGACAATGTTCTTGGCTATGGCAGCGCGGACCGCTTGAAAGAACCCCACATTATCCCGAATCTCAATCGCCTTGTCATTCGGCACGGAAAGCGCAAACGCCTGCGACAGCTCCGTGACTGCCCGGAGAAACTTCTGTTTGTATTCATCTGGCTTTTCCGCCTTGGCAGCCTTCGCGTAGATAAATTCCTGCCCTGCCGGAAGCAAGGCCAGCTTTTCCACTGGCTTGCCCGACGTCCATTTCGACCAATCAAAGCCGAAAAAGTAATCCAGGCAGATCTCGTATTTTTCCAGCATAGCGGCCACCGCCTCCTCTTGATCTATGGCTGTGCGTCCATGTCCGCCACTCTCAGTGTAAATCGCGAGCGCCTGCTTTAACTCATGCGCGAGGCCCAGATAATCCACGACCAGGCCACCCGGCTTGTCCCTGAAAACCCGGTTCACGCGGGCGATGGCTTGCATGAGGCCGTGGCTGCGCATCGGCTTGTCCACATACATCGTGTGCAGGCATGGCGCATCAAATCCCGTCAGCCACATATCGCGCACGATAACAATCCGGAACGCATTCTTGTCGTCCTTGAACTTCTTCGCCATCGCCTCACGACCCTTTTTGTTGCGAATATGGTCTTGCCACTCCAGCGGATCACTGGCCGAACCCGTCATCACAATTTTCATCACGCCCTTGTCATCGTCCCTGTGATGCCAATTCGGCCGCAATTTCCGAATCGCCTCGTAAAGCTCAAAGCAGATGCGGCGGCTCATGCACACAATCATTGCCTTGCCATCCATGACCTCCAGCCGCTCCTCCCAATGCTTCACCAAATCTTCGGCGATTAGGCCGATTCGCTTATCCGCCCCCACGATAGCTTCCAGTGCCGCCCACTTCGTCTTGAGCTTCTCCTTATGAGTAAGTTCCTCACCCTCTGTCGCGATTTCGAAATCCGGGTCAATCCTTGGTCTCTCAGAAGGCTTCAACTCCAGCTTGGCAAGACGGCTTTCATAGAAAATCGGCACCGTCGCCTTGTCCTCAACGGCGCGTTGAATATCGTAAATGGAAATGTAATCACCGAACACGGCCCGCGTGCTCGCGTCAGCCTTCTCAATCGGCGTACCGGTGAAACCGACGAATGACGCATGCGGCAGCGCGTCCCGCATATGCCGGGCGAACCCATCAATAAAGTCGTATTGGCTCCGATGCGCTTCGTCAGCGATCACCACAATGTTGCGCCGGTCGGAAAGTCGCGGATATTTCCCCCCTTTAACCTCAGGGAAAAACTTCTGAATGGTGGTAAAGACCACCCCGCCAGAAGCCACGGAAAGTAGTTTTTGCAAATCGTCACGGTCCTTCGCTTGCACCGGCTTCTGCCGAAGCAACTCGTGACATCGGGCGAACGTGCCGAAAAGCTGGTCGTCCAGGTCGTTCCGGTCCGTGAGTACCACGAGCGTGGGATTTTCCATCGCCGGTTCCAGCACCAGCCGTCCGGCGTAAAAAGCCATCGTGAGTGATTTGCCCGAACCTTGCGTATGCCAAACCACACCCACCCGTTTATCCCCCACTTGGCCACCCGGCTGCCTTTTAGCGAAGTAACCGGCATGCTCCCTCATCTTGCCTGCCCCCACGTCTGCGGCGCGGATAGTTTCCGCCAGGGCGATATTGACCGCGTGGAACTGGTGATAACCCGCCAGTTTTTTCACGACACCATCGCCGCCATCATCCTCAAACACGATGAAATGCCGGACCAGGTCGAGGAAACGGCGCTGGTTAAACACGCCGCGCAGCATGACCTCAAGCTGCGGCACCGTAGCCGGCGCCAGGGCCTCGCCTTCGATAGTGCGCCATGGCATGAAACGCTCCTTGTCCGAGCTAATGGTGCCAATGCGCGCTTCCAGCCCGTCGGAGGCGATCAGCACGGCATTATGGACAAACAACGCCGCGATTTGATGCTTGTAGGTTTGAAGCTGTTGGAACGCCTGCCAAACGTCCGCGTCCTCATCTGCCGCATTCTTCAGCTCGATCACCCCCAGTGGCAAACCGTTGACGAAAACGACAATATCAGGCCGACGGTTATGCTGCCCCTCAATCATCGTGAACTGATTCACGGCCAGCCAATCGTTATTTTCCGGGTCCGCAAAATCAATCACGCGGATAATGTCCGTGCCGATACTGCCATCGTCCCGCCGAGACTCGACGGCAAGGCCATCAACGAGCATCCGATGAAACGCGCGATTTTGAGCCGCAAGATTCGGGCCGTCAGGAATCGTGATTCGCCGGAAAGCATCGTCGAGCGTATCCGCCTTGACCGTGGGATTCAGTTTCCGCAAAGCGTTGAAGACCCGGTCCGCCAGATACCCCTCCCCGAAACTATCGCGTTCCGCCCCCAGTTCGCCCGGCGCGATTTCCGGGCCGTGAAGCACGGAATAGTCAAGCTCCCCAAACCAATTCAGGGCGGCATCTTCAACAATAGATTCTGTGAAACTCACTCTTTTATTAATACCTTTCGTAAGAAAACACCCTGATTTCCGCGGGCTTTACAACCGGCTTGAGCGCTTTCAACTTCCGTTCATCGACAATGCTTTTCGGGTCAAGAGCGGTAAGCAAATCCTTTGATGAAATCCAGTCGTCGTTCCAGATTTGCACCTTGCCGCCCTTTACTAATTGACAGAGGCCCTCCTTGAAAGCAATCGTGTCCTTATATGGGTGGCTGATGCGCTGAAGCCAGACTTCCATATGCCCGGTGTTCGGCAGTTGCGATAGCTTCTTATGAATTTTTTCAATTAGGCGGATTCGTTCGTCCCGTGTTTTCACCGCCCACAAGATTTGGCTGATGATCGCCGCACAGACTGGGAAAGTGCGCGGACTGCTGTATGCAATATCCACCGCAATGCTAACCAGCGGCAATGGATTGCGCAGCTTTTTGATTTTGCTGAGCCTTTCGTGGAAATGGGACAAAGCGACGACCAAACTTCCGGCGTTCGGATACTCTACACCGTGGGCATGAATCACCAGCAAGTGCTTTTGAATCTCCTGGTCACCCTGCCTGGCCCGCAACCATGCAAGCTTGTCCTTCTTTAAGGAGCTACTTACAACCGATTGGCTACCGGTGGTCTTCGCTGTATTCAGCTTCAGGCCTAGGTCGATCATTACTTCCGTCAGCATTTTGAGGATTGCTTCTCCGTCCTGCGGGTTGTTCACAAAAATCCGGTAGTCATCCCGATAGCGAAGAATGAAAAAATCCGTGATGTTGTTTTTGGCGAGTTGTTCGCTCAACTGAAGGTCGGCATATCCCAACACCATTTCGGCAACCAAGTCCATCAAGACCGAACCTTGCGGAATGCCGTTTGTCTGACCGTGGCGCATGTCCTGAACATGCCAATCAATCAGGTTTCCTACCAAATTCGGATCAGTTCGGCTTGCTTTCGCCACGGTTTTCCCATGAAGCGCCCAAACAACGGAGTGGGTATAAATTGCCGCATAGCAATCAGTGATGTCGGCGTGGAAGACATAAGCGTAATCGAGCGCAAACTCGATTGCGCCCTGCTCTATTCCTTGCCACCAGTGGTGAATTTGCGCGGCCTTGTCCTTGCGCGTGGTTCGCGACCTGACGGGAATGCTAATGCACCTGAAATTTTTGAGAGATTGAAATTCCGAAAAACGGTCGCGGATTGCCTTCCAATGTGGTTTCGCCGTGATGTGGTTTACAAGCGATACATAGAGCGCCGGATGAATCAACTGAAATGGGCGCCAGGCATGGCGTCCGTCTTTGTTTGTGAGCAGCGGGTAATTTACCCCTTCATAACCGCGCGGGCTGTCCTTCCGCAATCCCTTGAGGTCACCGCCCCCAATCGCTTTCGACACGCCAGTCAGTATCCGGTTGAATCTAAAATATGGGGGAAAGTCAACTTTGCAGTAACTTTCCGGCTTCAACAGAAATGTACGAACCTCTGTGCTGGACATTTCGAGCACAGATTCCAAATCTTGTTCCAGCGACCGCGCCATCAGACCACCTCCATACGTGCGGCCAGTACACGTAATTCGCCCGAAAGCAGTTTGGGCAACAGAGTGTCGCGCAACTCGGCCAGCGTGCGGGATTCGTGGATGTTCGCGACCATGCGGTCAATCATCGAACGAATAAGGTCGGTGAACTCCGCCGCGACGGATTCCGGTGGCAAGGCGACCTCAAAGCGAGCGACGTCATTCCAACTTGCGCGTGGCATCTTCGTACCGGTGGACGCGGCGTTGGTATGGTTCACCAATTCCACGCTGGAGACGTGACCGAGCACAAAACCGAACCATTCCGGCGACTTTGGACGCACGACCAAAATGTCCGTCGAACAAACGCCATCCACGGGCGCGACGCCGACCTTGTGAAAATACGGCCGCAGTTTGCCGAACAAAATTTCGCCTCGCTCAAACTCAAACTTGTTGCTTTCGAGTTCGTCTGCGTGACCCCAATCCGACAACGCTATGCAGCGGCGCGGCATGTGTTCCAGACCGATATAGGGCGTGGACGATTTAATTTGGTCGGGCTGAATGCCGCGGCGCGGATTTTCTGCAACTTCGCCAAGCGTGCCCTCCCGCCAGCCTTTGGGGAGCTTGGTCGCGGCAGCATCTACAAACCAATTTTTGAAAAGCGTTTGCGCCAGACCCTCCAGCGTTTCATTCATCTGCCGGTTCAACTCAATCTTGTCGTCCAGAGTGCCCAACACATTCGCAATTGCGCGTTGCTCATCCGGGTCTGGAATTTGAACCTCAATTTGGTGGAGATGATTGCGGTTGACTCCCGGAACACTACTCTTGTCACTGCATGAAAGGAAATTAATCGTACGCAACAAATAAGACGCAAATCGGGGATCGTTCCCCTTGAAATCTTTGACGAAAAGCGTTGTATTATGAGGCCAAAAATCTTTCGTGACGTAATAGACCTGCCCGACTGTTCCATAGCGTCCGGTAACGACACCCGGCGCTTTAATTTTTGCCTCAGCATGAGTGCCACTGATGCCTGCAGAAGTGACAATAGGAACTGTACCAGGCTTTCGATCCTGCGCGGGTAAATCGAAGCCGCGCTGAAGCGTTAGCACCTCCCCCAATGAGAATGTACGCCATTTTTTCATTTCCCCCGCAGCAATGCTACGCCAAAGGTGTCATGGTCTCCAGTAGGACGATACACTTCAAAATGCGTCGTTAAGGTTTGTTCCGCTTCCACCTTGGCGGGATCAAGGCCCGCACCATGTTGGAAAGAATTTTGTATTACAGTCCAAGGGTCAGTTGGATTCGTCTTTTCAGGGTCACGGAAGAATGCGAGAAACCAATTTGTCCCCGACGTATTTATTGTAGTTATTTTCTCTAAATCATCATGAACTTTTCCTACCGCGAAGTCTCTAGCCTCTACAAGAACCGGGCGTGCACCATCGACGTGCCGGAGCCAAAGGTCAACCCGCTTCGGCGCACCGAGTTGACCAGCTTTCTTGTATGACATTTCATGTCTTATCTCGAGATGTTGGAGCTTGGGGCTCATCAGCAAGTGTTCGTAAAGTGCTGTTACAATACCCGTTTCATAAAACGTATTTACTGTTGGGCGATACTTTGCTGAACCCTCCCGCCCAGATGTAAGCACAAACAATCGCGCGGCGAGGGATTGAACAGCGGGCTGCACGAGAGAAAATATTGTTTGCGGAATATAGCTCACATCGAACTAATGTTTTTGAACGGATAGCCCTGCCAGATTCATCCTGATGGCTTTCTCTAGCTTAGCAGATTTCACGAATTGCTCTTCCAGCTTTGCGGTAAGCCGTTCCATCTTTTGCTCAAACGCCTCGCCGTCATCCTCTGCCTCCTCCGCGCCAACGTAACGCCCCGGCGTGAGCACGTGACCATGGCTGGCAATTTCTTTGAGCGTAACGCTTTTGCAAAAGCCGGGTATGTTGCAATAGGGTAGCGAAAGCTCCAGGACGATATTTCGTTTAATTGCCTCCTTACCCAATAGCTCGTCGTCACGTTTCCAATTGTGATACGTCTCGGCTATCCGTTGAATGTCCGCCTCCGAAAGTTCACGATGCACCCGGTCAACGAGTGTTCCCATTTTCCGCGCATCAATGAACAATGTCTGCTTGCAGCGGTCACGCAAACATTCTGGCAATGGACTGTCCGCGATCTTCACCACCCGTTCCCTCTTATCGCGCGCTAGAAACCAGAGGCAAACCGGAATTTGTGTTGAGTAAAAAAGTTGCCCCGGCAACGCCACCATGCAATCCACCAAATCTGCTTCCACGATGGCCTGTCGGATTTCCCCCTCACCAGATTGCATTGACGACATTGAGCCGTTCGCCAGCACAAATCCCGCCGTGCCAGTGGGTGACAGGTGATGGATGAAATGTTGCACCCAGGCGAAGTTGGCGTTCCCGATAGGCGGCACACCGAATTTCCAACGCACGTCCTCGCGCAGCCGGTTTCCGCCCCAGTCGTCGTCGTTGAACGGCGGATTGGCCAAGATGTAATCGGCCTTCAAATCCTTGAACGCGTCGTTATGAAATGAACCCTGTTCATTCCACGCTATGTGGGCTTCGATGCCGCGAATGGCCATGTTCATCATCGCCAGCCGCCAGGTGGTATAGTTGGATTCCTGCCCGTAAATCGAAATGTCCCCAATGCGTCCACCGTGGGCTTCCACGAATTTTTCGCTCTGGACAAACATGCCGCCCGAACCGCAGCACGGATCGAACACGCGGCCCTTATACGGCGCGAGCATTTCAATGAGCAACCGCACAACATGGCGCGGCGTGTAGAACTGGCCGCTTTGCCTGCCCTCGGCACTGGCAAATTGGCTCAAAAAATACTCATAAACCCGGCCAAGAATATCCTTGGACCGGCTTTCCTTGTCCCCGAGTCCAATCGTTCCGACGAGATCAATCAGTTCGCCGAGCCGGTGCTTGTCGAGCGCCGGGCGGGCATACTCCTTCGGCAGCACACTCTTGAGCGTTGGATTGTCCTTTTCGACCGCGACCATGGCGTCGTCCAGGTCCTTGCCGATAGTGGGCTGCTTTGCCCGTCCCTGCAAATACGACCAGCGGGCGATTTTATTCACCCAAAAAATGTTGTCCGCAGTGTATTCGTCGCGGTCTTCGGGGTCAGCGGTTTTGTCTTTGGCGAGCGCGGCATGCTTTTCCTCAAAAGCATCGGAAATATATTTGAGGAAGATGAGACCGAGGACCACGTGCTTATATTCCGCGGCGTCCATGTTGCCCTTGAGCTTTTCAGCAGCAGACCAAAGAGCCGCCTCGAAGCCGATGGCACCCCCGCCATTTCCATTTGATTTTTGCGCCATAGATTCTAACTGCTGCCTGGTTTCTTTGCCGAAACAGATTTTCGGAAAGTCCAATATTGGCCTCAGTTTTCGGAATTTGGAAGGCAAAACTCGCCCTGAAGTTCTTGACCATTGGCCTGACTGGTGCAACGATGCGGACACTGTCAGGCAGCATCTACCCCGTAAGCCATAATGCTCCAGTAGGCTCTGCGGCCCGGACACCCTGAAACCTTGCCATGACGCGCGGTTTTAGCCGGTTGCCGATGAACAGGCTGTCGAATCGTTCGGCTGCGCCACCCTGCCCAACACAATGGGGAACGCCGAGGACGAATCGCCCTGGACAGATCAAACTCAAAGTCGTAAAAGCATCACGGCCCACGCCAATCGCGATCCAATCCGGCGGACAGGCGGCCAGCTCCGAATGCAAATAATTGGCGGTGCAACGACGCACTGTGTCCGGAAACAATGAGTGAGAAAATCCCTGCAAATACTTCTGTTTCTCGCATTTGACTGTGTCCGTCCAAAGAATAGGCCCCGCAAGATTGAGTGCATCCACGAGCTTCCGGAGCTTTTGGTAATACGGGATGTGGCGGATATGTGTGTTCCAATATTTGACCACTGACCCGTAGCTCGCGCCATGGGTGACGTAATAGCGCTGCTCTTCCTGTCCACTCCTGGCAGGATTCAGGCCGCAAACGATAGCGCCATTGGTTTCCATTCTTCCTTCATTTTCCAGAATAAGACACCGTGGCAGTATCCCTCTATTTTGTTCTCGCACCACTCCACGGCACCTCATAGCGCAGCCAACCATCCGCGTGCCGATATTGTGAATTAACGCTTCAATCACAGCGCCTCGCATCAGGTATTGGCCAATACGGTAAAGGCTCGATAAGTCGAATAGGCAAACAGACCTAACGAACCCAAATCCACAATCAAATCAAACCACAAAATATACGCAAACCAATTAGAAACCCGGTAAGCCCGCGTCTCCCGAAGCTTCGGCTCGCGCTCCCCCTTGTAGCAGTTCCAGAGGGCCGCCTTGTTAAAAATGGTGAGGAGGACTTGCAACCCCACCCCAATCAGGAATGCCGACGTGATGCTGCGAGCACACCCTGAGGCAACGATCTTTGAACGCAGGGCGTCGTTCGTAAAAAGCAGCACGGGTCCACCAATACCGTAGGCGACGAACCACGCCTGAAGCACCTTCGCGTATCCGTAGAAGTCCTCGAACAAGTCGTTTTTGTCTTCTCGATTTTGTCGGCTGCTCATTTAGGAATAAGGCGAACTACGGTTAACAGTTAACACGGCCCCAAGCCCCGCGTAAACCGAAAATCATAACGGCAGGTGCTACCACCGCTACCACCGCATCTGCGGAGGAATTTTCGGGGATTCAAGCCCACTACCGCCTGTTAAAAAACTCTGGATATTGCTGTTTTGCCAGGAACGGCCCGCCGCCGAGGCGCGACGAGGGAGCATGTCCGCCATGGACCTGTGACCGAGGAGCAACAAAGTCGCCGGGCCGTTGATGGCGAAACCCTCCGGGCTGAGGCTTCCATCAGCAGCAGTGTTCAGAGTTTTTTATCAGGCGGTAAAAAGGGTTACAAAAGGTTATAATCCAAACGGTTGAACCCCCTCACCCTCCCTGCAAAATTGAGTTGTGAAAAGTGGGAAATCGAACGGTTGAACCCTCCCCACCGCCACTGCCAAATTCACAGTGATGAAAACGAAAATTGAGAAAAGGCAAAAAACACCCGAACAAATCTTGACTGCATTCTGCGCGGAGATACGAGATTTCTTACGCGAGCCCGTCCGAACCGAAGACGGCCAGACCAAACCCCGCCTCTACGCTTTGCTGGATCGCGTCTGCGAAAAAGACCCCAAAGCCGCCATACAACTCCTTGGGGCCTACGCCTTCAGCAAACCCGCCCACCGTCTGGAAATTTCAATCACCCCCGGCGCTGCACCCGCAGGAGACGTAGGAGACGACGTCAGGAGACTCTAAATAAAATCCTTTGCGTCCGGCGGGCTGTGCGACTCGCACCGTCCTTTGCGTGAGGCAAATCCGTAAATAAACAAAATCTGCGAAAATCTGCGTAATCTGCGGATAAACAAAAAATGAATATGTCCCAAACAAAAAAAGCAATCGAACAAATCCTCCAGGCCGAATCCTCAGCCGACCTCAAAGACGCCCCGGTTCTCCTTTGTAGAGTTTTATTCCAGCGATTTGACCCGTCTGGCGCCTTAGGATTTTGCTTCCACTTTTCGCCGAACGCTGGAACAAATGCCGGCACCGCAGCATGACACGCCAACCGTTGCTACTCGCTGTTGTGATTAAATTATCCTTTGATCGCACCGGTCCCGTAAGCCAGAGTGCGCAACTTTTTCCCCCTGTCTGGAACAAATATCCATCCGGCGACATCTGAAGGCCCAGCGTCCCGGCCTCGATCTCCACTTCGCGCCTCGTTTCCCTTTTACAGGCATTTTTTTCTCCGATCTGACCGGTTCCCTTTAGGCAGATGCATCCACTTTTTCCCCCCGCCTGGAACAAATATCCGTCCGGCGGCGTCTGAAGGCCCAGGGGCACGAGAAATCCGCCGATTCCACTCGCGTTTACGGGCCAAATTTCCCCCCCTTCTGACCCGTTCCTTTTTATATGGGCAGTTACATTTTCAAGAGACTGGAACAATTTCCATTCCTGATTGACGCGCGCTGGTGGCAGGCTCAAGCCGCTGCCGTTCACGATTGCCACGAAATTTTCCTCTCCTTGAGCCGGTGCTTTAGGACAAAACGTGGTACTCCTTCGTCGCGCTGGAACAATCACCTGCCCACGGTGTTGCATGCGGGAAACGAGAATCAGCCGACCACGGGCCTTGCGAATATCCGCCACTTCTTGGCGATGCCGGGTATTGTCGGACAATGATGCGGAAGATTGGATCAGGTGCGGAGAAGTATCTCCAACCTGAAGGGTTGAACCCGGATTGACTAGCTCTAAAAAAAACGCGCCCGCGACGCGCTCAAAAAAAACTCGCTGCCTGTTGTAATCTTCTCTGGTCATAAAAAAGTTAACCTGTGGTTCGTTGGTCTCGGCACTACCCCAACAAATCGCCTAGTTGGTTGGCGTCCTCCGTTTTGCCTGCCATCTCTCTTTTCGCGCGCGCCTCGGCAGACTTGCGGGCCGCGCCGGGAGGCGGTTGGGAGAATTCACCCATCCGGGCGCGCTCATCGAACCTGGCCAATGAAGCCAGGTCCACATATGGCTTGCCGCTAATGTTGACGATGCTGATCCAGCCCCGCCGGCGCCAACGCCAAACCGTGATCGGGCTTACGCCGCGGTCGCGCGCGACCGCCCGTGCGGCTCGCAATCCGGTACCGGTGCACTGGCCAGCGTTGGGCACTGTTGACGATTCGTTACTGATGGGACCTGCGCCTTTTTTCATTGCGTTGCGTCACACGGATGCATTTGTTCATCTAACCTTGGCGAAGATGTAACCTGGACGTGACAAAAAATGCCGGGGCTGCATTGTGCAAACCCGGCAATATAAGGCGGTTAGGCCAGCTCGTTGTGTCCAATGACGTTACAAACTGTGTAACCTAATCATCTTCCGAATCCGGTGAAACGTTGACCGTTTTCACTTTTTGGCCTGAATCACACTGGTCCGGGTGGACAGTCCCCTTGTCGTTCTTCACGCGGGCGGTGGCGATGAAACGGCGTAAGGCAGGATACTTTGTTTCTAATTCTTCA
>DASYYL010000024.1:0-42217 GCA_035933915.1 Verrucomicrobiia bacterium | reverse complement strand
CGGGCCCGCGAAGCGAGCCCATGACGAGGCCGCTGCGGAATTGATTTTGAGAAAAGGGATGCGAACGATTGGCCTAAATGAGGAATCAATGAGGGCATTGCCTAAAGGATCGCCAGAGAAAGCTGTTTTGGCGTGGTGGCTTAGGGAGAACACGACGGTAACGGTTCGATGGGTGAGCAAGTGATTGCAAATGGGGCATTACACTCGTGTGACGCAGGCGATCGGCCGGGTGGGGCGGCCGACCCGGAGACAGAAGCATTTGAAACGAAAGATGGGCAATTTAATTGAGCAACTGAGGGAAGAACCATGAAATGTCACAATTCTAGGACTGACCCCTTCAGTCGGATCAATGAATCTGAACTATAGTGGCTATGGTAACTAAAATATGACGCCAATTGTCAAAGCCAAACTGGATAGCATTTTAAAGTACCCTTTTTTCAACTCCGTGGGCCAAACATTGCCATCAACCGTGAGCCGTGTGGATACTTGGTCGCGCGCAGCAAAGACCTGTGGGTTTGTGAAGTGGAGCAACAGTCAACTGCAGGCAAGGAACAGTCTTCAGCGAGGTATCACGGATCAGTTCCCAAAACCAGGAATGTGGGAACGGATGGAAGAGTGGAATCCTCTCTGCGAGGAGTTGAAGCTTGTAACATGCCCGTTCGTTGAGCGTTTGATCAGTAAACTTCCTATAAACGGTAAGGATCGCAAGAACGTTAGAGACGATGTTAACTGGGATTTGCTATTCATTTGCCTTGAGGCCCACTACCAGGATATCGTTAAGCCAGTCTTTTTCACTCCATATCTGGATCCGTGGTATTCTGCAGGACATTTTCCGTGTGGTTGGGACGGGGACGAATTCCCAGCGCAGTGGGACGGAGTAATTCGTGGCGGACAATTGATCGTATTTTAACCAAACCATTGAAGGGGTCCCGGGCAGAATTTTGGTTACACGCCAAGCGGAAAGCTCGCCTGGGAAAATGATACTATAGCAGGTCCTTATACGATTTACTACAGCTACGTAAGCGGTGAGTTAGCTGAGCAGCAACAGCTACACCTATGATGCCAACAATAATCGCCTGACGTCTACGACTTGGCGCAGAATGGGCGGCGGTTGGACCGCCGCGACAACGACCTATACGTACGACGCGCAAAACCGCGTCATCCAAACCGTTAATCCCGATGGCGGTACAAACATCACTGTTTACGACCTCGCCGGCCAGCAGCAGGCGACGATTGATGCCTCGGGCATCATGACCAGTAATACCTATGACCCAGATGGGCATCTTATCTGTTATCGATTTAATTGGCGTCATAAAATTTGCCGAAATGGGGTCATAGCGGATTGGGGAGGTTTGCCGAGGTGGCATCAGCTTTTGCAGCCAAATTGCCACGCTGCCATCATAGCGTTGAGATGGGGTTAGAGGTTTTTGGGATCAAACGAGGTTTTTGCCGCACTGCCATCATAACCGGCTGTTTTGCGCTGTTACACCGGTTTTTGCCGAACTGGCGTCATAACCCCATGACACCCGTGGCCGGATTATGGCGCGCCCGTGATGTGGCGCATGGTATCGTGGAAGGACAGGCCGAGGACCTGGACGTGGAAGTCGATGGCGTTGCCGGCCAGGTTGTGTTCTGGCCAGCGCCAGTAGGAGTCTTTGACGATGAGACCTGGAAAGGCGGGCAAAATAAAATTGCCCGCCTCCCGGGGGATGAGTTGGAGGCCGCCTTTTTGCAGGAGGGGAACCAGAGGGGCGATCCGGGCGGCGCGGATTTGCTCGCGCGACCACCGTTGACCTTTATGCGATGGGGTGATTTAAGCATAGGCGAATCGGTGTTGCGCTGTCAAATTTCCGACTAAACTTCCCCTTTATTCGGGGGATTTTTGGGGTATTCTGATTCCGTGACGTTAACCGAGCATATGACGCAATTGGCCAAACAGGCCAAGGCAGCGTCGCGCGAGCTGGCTACGCTTTCCACGGAGGCGAAGAACAGGTGCCTGTCCGCCATGGCCGACGCGCTGGAAAAAAACGCCGGCGCCATCAACGAAGCCAACGCGCTGGACATGGAAGCCGCCGCAAATCATGGTTTGCCGTCCGCGATGCTCGACCGTCTTAAGCTGGACGATAAACGGATTTCCGCCATGGCCAAGGGCCCGCGGGAAGTGGCCGCGCTGCCTGACCCTGTTGGCAAAGTCCTGGACGAACGCGTCCGGCCGAATGGATTGAAGCTGCAAAAAATTTCCACCCCCATTGGCGTCGTGGTAATCATCTACGAATCACGTCCGAATGTGACCGCGGACGCGGCGAGCCTGTGTTTTAAGTCCGGCAACGCGACGATACTTCGCGGCGGCAAGGAAGCGATGCATTCCAACCAAATCATCGCGCAGACGATGATTGATGCCGGGAAAAAGGCGCTGGCGCTATTTCCCGAACACGCCATCCAGGTCGTGCCGGTCCCCGACCGAGAGGCCATTCCCATCCTGCTGGGCCTCACGCAATATATTGATCTGTGCATGCCGCGCGGAGGCGAAGGACTGATTCGCGCCGTGGCCGAATGTTCCAAAGTTCCGGTGATCAAGCATTACAAGGGCGTCTGTCATGTCTTTGTGGACGCCGACGCCGATTTGGCCATGGCCGAGAACATCGCCATGAATGCCAAAGTCCAGCGTCCGGCCGTTTGCAACGCGATGGAAACGTTGCTCGTGGACAAGAAAGTCGCAGCCGCTTTTCTTCCACTGATCGGCAAAAGATTGGCCGAGAAACGCGTAGAAATGCGCTGTGATCCCGCGGCGCTGGCCGAGCTTTCGGCGTTAAACGGGCAAATGCGCCTCAAAGCCGCCGCCGAACAGGACTGGTTTACCGAATACAACGATTACATTTTGAACGTGCGCGTGGTGGACGGCGTGAAAGAGGCGATTGAACACGTCAATCATTACGGCTCGGCGCACTCGGACAGCATTGTCACCCGCAACGAGGCGCATGCCCGGCAATTTCTGAATGAAGTAGACTCCGCCACGGTTTACTGGAACGCCAGCACACGGTTTACCGACGGCGGCGAATTTGGCATGGGCGCGGAGATTGGCATCAGCACCGATAAAATCGGCGCACGCGGGCCGATGGGCCTGGACGAATTGACCAGTTACAAATGGATTGGCATAGGCTCCGGGCAAATCCGCGCTTAAGAAGCGGAATCCGCAGAGGCTTCGAATCATTCGTTACGGTTCGATATTGGCAGCGAATAATTTTTAGCTAAATTCAAACCATGCAAACGGCGGCTAAGAGCGATTGGACCAGCGTCGAAGATTATCTCACGGCGGAAGAGGGTAGCGAGGTGCGTCATGAATATCTCGGCGGTCTTGTCTATGCCCTGGCTGGCGAAACGCGAGCGCACGGTATTATTGTCCTCAATCTCGCGTTCGCGATTCGTGAGCATCTGCGCGGCAAACCATGCGAGGTCCATGCGAAGGACATCCGCGTCAACTTCGACATGCGCAACGATGAATACTTTTACTATCCTGACATCGTCGTCACCTGCGACAAGCGCGACAACCATCCGCGTTGGATCCGCTTTCCGAAGCTCATTATCGAGGTTCTGTCTGAAAGCACCGAGCGCGTTGACCGGCGGGAGAAATTCTTCGCATATACCAGCATTCCTTCGCTGGAAGAATATGCGCTGGTCGGCCAAGCTCAAAAGGAAGTCACCGTTTTCCGACGCGGCAACCGCTGGAAGGCTGAGCGATTCTCGGGCGCTCGTGCAAAAGTGTCCCTCGCTTCGGTAAAATTCCCGCTGCCGCCGGGCGCCATTTACGAAGGAGTTTAAACCCGATGTCGCCCCAGGAAATAGCGACAGCCGTGCGCGATTCGCTCCCGTCCGGCGGCCTTTTTGCCGGATTAAAATGGCGCACCGCCATATCGCCCTTTGCCCTCGAGCCGGAGCTCGCCAAAGAACTGGATTCCCTTGGAAGAGTCCTCTTGCAATTCTATCGAGCTGTCAATCTGCTCTATCGCAAGAGCGTTGAAGGCAAGCAGCCGGAATGGATCGCGCGCTGGCTCGATTTGGGCAAGTCCCGAGAAATGATCGAGCTGCAACGCTCGCCGGCGTTTAAGAACGACGTACCGCGTGTGATTCGCCCGGACATTCTGCTCACCGAAAACGGATTTTGCATCAGCGAACTGGACTCGGTGCCGGGCGGCATTGGGCTGACGGCCTGGCTGAACCAGGCTTATTCCAGGCTTAACGGCAGTCCGCAAATCGTCGGGGGCAGCGAGGGTATGTTCAATGGATTCGATGCCATCTTTGGCGACGCGAAAAACGTCCAGGTCGTCGTCTCTGAGGAAGCGGCTACTTATCGCCCGGAAATGGAATGGCTGGCGGCCCGAGGTTCGAAAATCCGGGTCCGGGATTCGAGATTCGAAGATTTCGCCGACGGCGACGCTGTCTACCGGTTTTTTGAATTGTTCGACATTGCAAATGTGCCGAACTCGAAGAAGATTTTTGCTTTGGCTTCGGAAGGAAAAATCCGTCTGACACCGCCGCCGAAAACCATTTTCGAGGAGAAAATGCTGTTTGCGCTGTTGTGGAACTGGAACCTGCGTGATTTCTGGCGGCAGGAACTGGGTGAAAACTTTTTTTCCCGGCTAAAACGGGCCGTTCCGTATACGTGGCTGCTGGATCCCGCGCTGTTGCCGCCGCATGCGGCGATTCCCGGGTTGAACCTGACAGACTGGCGGCAATTGAAAGCGTTGTCCCAGAAGGAACGGGACCTGATTTTGAAAATCTCCGGTTATTCGGACAAGGCCTGGGGCGCCCGCGGCGTATTTCTGGGCAGCGACTTGTCCCACGCCGATTGGGCCGCGGCTGTGGACCAGGCTTTGGCGGGATTCGAAAAATCGCCTTTCGTCCTGCAACGTTACGAACGCCCGAAACTCGCGGAGACAAGCTGGTTTGATTTCGAGAAAACTGAAGTCGTACCCATGAATGGGCGAGTGCGTTTGTGCCCGTACTATTTCGTGAGCGGCGAAGGCGATGCCGCCCGGCCGAGCCTTGGCGGTGTCCTGGCAACAATAGTTCCCGCGGACAAGAAGATCATCCACGGGATGACAGAGGCTGTTCTGGCGCCATGCGCCGTGCGCGAGCGGCCGAATTAATGGATTATTTGCTTCCTGGCTTGACCGCCGGCAAGGCCTTGAGATCCGGCGGTAATTTTCCGGGCTCGAAAGCTTCGACCTTTAGTGACAATAAGCTTACGAATGGCACTCCGAATTTCACCTCGCCGTTTGAGCGGTCTACGATGGCCGCCACGCCAGTAATGTAGCCGCCGTGGGCGTGAACAATGTCGATGGTTTCCCGGACACGGCCGCCGCGGGTAACGACGTCCTCAACTATCAAAATCTTTTCGCCGCGCTCGATTTTGAAACCGCGCCGCAAAACGAGTTTGCCGTCGTCCTTTTCCACAAAGATAAAGCGGGCGCGACGTTGCCGGGCGACTTCCTGCCCGATGACGAGTCCGCCGACGGCCGGCGCTATCACGGTGACCGCTTCAAATTTTTCAACCTTCCTTGCCAGCGCGCCGCCGAGTTGTTCCACCACAGGCATTTCCTGGAGCGCCAGGGCGCATTGGAAAAATTCCCGGCTGTGAAGTCCGCTGCGTAAAATGAAATGGCCTTCGAGCAAAGCGCCGGTGTCGCGGAAAACATTTAAAACCTCTTCTTGCGTCATGGCCAAAGACTACGGGCAAATCTGAAAGGCGGGCAACAAATTTTATGCGGAAGTTAAAGCGTTGAAGCGGGTGAAACGCGAGCAAATCGCCGCCGGCCACGCAACCATTTCGGATTTTGCTCTTCACGGAAAGGCACTCTGTTTAATCTTTGGCGGCATGTTGAAATGGCTCAAGTTTTTCATCGCGATTCTACTGTTGCCGGTGTGTGCCGGCATGGCGATGGCGCTGGGAGCGGTTTTGCGCGCCTGCGGCGGCGCGGATACCACGTGGGTTCCATTTTTAGCCGGCGCCGCCTGTTGGTGCGTCATTTTTTTCCTTCTGCCCAAGCCAATGTGGCTTTACGTTTTCGGCCACGAATTTACTCATGCGCTTTGGACGTGGCTGTTCGGCGGGCGGCTGAAAAAAATTAAGGTAACTTCCCGCGGCGGGCATGTGGTCGTGACCAAAACCAACTTTTTGATCACGCTGGCGCCGTATTTTTTCCCTTTTTACGCGGTGATGGTCATCGCGGTTTTTGCTTGCGGCCATTGGATTTGGGGCTGGACGCAATTTTTCGTCTATTTCCATTTGTTGCTGGGCGCGGCCTATGCCTTTCATGTCACCCTGACATTTCAGACACTGCAAACGCAGCAAAGCGATATCACGTCGCAGGGATATTTATTTTCCGGCGTCGTTATTTTTCTGGGAAACGCGGGCATCTTGCTCTTTGGGATCCCATTGCTGGCGGGCAGCATCCGACCGGCGACCGCGTTCAGGTATTGGCTCAGCGACACGGTTACGGTGCTTCATTGGCTGCAAAAATTGGCGTAACCGCGACCGAACACCTAAAATGTCAATAATTCAGTCTTGAATTTTGGGCCGCTTCCGTTCAAAACTTGGGACGCACGATATGGACTTGGCTGATATTTTGACGAAAGCGCAAATCGTCCCCGAATTGCGCGCAACCAACCGCTGGGAAGCCATTGACGAATTAATCGATAATCTCGTCTCGACGGGAAAAATTCAGCCCGGTGATCGCGACGCCGTAACGGCGGCGGTCAAAAAGCGCGAAACGTCCATGAGCACCGGAATCGGGTTTGGGATTGGCATCCCGCACGCCTCGACGGATTTGATATACGAAGTCGTGGGCTCGCTGGGACGCTCTAACAACGGAGTAA
This sequence comes from Verrucomicrobiia bacterium, assembly GCA_035933915.1. Lineage (GTDB taxonomy): Bacteria > Verrucomicrobiota > Verrucomicrobiia > Limisphaerales > UBA11358 > UBA11358. The sequence goes on along the minus strand of DASYYL010000024.1, from coordinate 35,341 downwards.
ACTTCGATGCTCTTGATAACCAGCCCGTCAAGCTCGTCATGCTCTTTCTCGTGCCGCAAGGACAATTTCAAAAGCACCTTCACACCCTGGCCAACATCGCCAAATTGCTTCACAAGCCCGAGTTTCGCCAGGCCCTCGAAAAAGCGCCTGACGCGGATGCCATGCTCACGGCAATTCGGGAATTTGGGAAAAAGTAAGGTGGTTCGCCGGGCAGGATTCCGTTTCTTGCGTGTCATTTGTTTATTTCGCAGTTAACTTCCCCGCGTGTTGCCGCATAAACAAATTGAACTGCAGTTGCAGGCCGCTGTCCGGGAAGCGTTGCCGGACGCTGACTCTTCCTGTGTGCTGGTTCGGCCATGTCCCGACCCTAAATTTGGCGATTATCAAAGCAATGCCCTGATGTCCCTGGCCAAGGCACGGAAAATGAATCCGCGCCAGCTTGCCGAGGCCGTGCTGAAGAGGCTGGACGTTTCGGATACGTGCGAGAAAGTGGAAATAGCGGGCGCCGGTTTTCTGAATTTCCAGCTCAAAAACGCCGCCCTTGATCAGGCCCTCGAAACAGCCGCCCGCGGCGGGCCGCTGTTTTTCGAAAAGGCGCCGCACCCAAAAACCGTGGTCATCGACTTCAGCTCTCCCAACATCGCCAAACCGATGCACGTTGGGCACATTCGCTCGACCTTCCTTGGGGATTCACTGGCCAGGGCCCACCGCCTCCTGGGTCATCGTGTCATCACTGACAATCACATTGGCGATTGGGGGACGCAATTCGGAAAACTCCTCGTTGGCTGGAAGAGATTTCTAAATGTTGAGGCGCTCAAAGCTGACGCTATTTCGGAAATGGAACGCCTTTACAAGCTGGTGAACGCCGCCGGCGATTCAGATCCTGCCGTTTTGGAAGAGGCCCGACTTGAGCTGGTTAAACTTCAGAACGGCGATCCGGACAACCTTAAAATCTGGCGCGAAATGATCGCGCTGTCCGAGAAGCAATTTGACGAGATTTATTCGCGGCTGGGAATAAAATTCGATTTCACGTATGGCGAGAGCTTTTACAATGACCGCCTGAAACCGCTGGTGGAGGAATTGCTCGAAAAGAACATCGCGCGCGAAAGTGAAGGAGCGGTAGCGATCTTTTTCGAGGAAAATCCTCAATTGAAAGACAAACCGGCTCTGATTCGCAAGAGCGACGGCGGATTCAATTACTCGACGACGGACCTGGCAACGCTGGAGTTTCGGCTGGAAAAGTGGCAGCCGGAGGAGATCATTTATGTCACCGACGGCCGGCAACAGTTGCATTTTCAACAGATATTTACCGCGTTTCGCAAGTGGCAGCCCGGATCAAAACTTAGACTTGCGCACGTTTGGTTCGGCGCGATTCTCGGCGAGGACAGCAAACCTTTCAAAACGCGCAGCGGTGAAACTGTCAAACTTGCCGATCTGCTCGATGAGGCCGAAGAGCGCGCGTTCAAGATTGTGTCCGAAAAGAACCCGGACCTTCCGGAACCGTCACGCCGGGAAATTGCCAGGGTTGTTGGCCTGGGCGCCGTTAAGTACGCCGACCTGCTTCCCAATCGACAGAGTGATTATGTTTTCAGTTGGGACAAAATGCTCGCGCTTAACGGCAACACAGCGCCGTACTTGCTATACGCTTATGCGCGAATTCGAAGCATTTTTAGAAAACTGGATGAGCCGTTCAAAGCGGGCGCCCATCAGTCCATCCGCTTAGTCGAACCCCCTGAGATTTCTCTTGGAAAACATTTGTTGAACTTCGGCCTGACGTTAGAGGCTGTCGCAGACGAGTGTCGCCCGAATTTCTTATGCATTTATCTCTATGAATTGGCCGGCAAGTTTACCTCTTTTTATGAAAACTGCCCGGTGCTCAAAGCTGAGGTCGAAACCCGGGCCTCAAGGCTGGCCCTTTGTAATTTAACCGCGCACGTATTGAAACAAGGACTGGCCGTGCTTGGAATTGAGGTTGTGGAGCAGATGTAATTTAACTCAACCGCATCGGCATGACGACGTAAAGGAAAGGGCCGTTGATTTTCAGAACACCGGGGCTCAATTCATCAATCAACTCGAAAAACACTTCGTCTTCGCTTAGCGCTGCGAGGGCATCAATGAGATAACGAGGGTTAAAAGCGATGGCCATTTCTTTTCCTTTGTAGTTTACCGCGAGCGATTCGCGAGCCTCGCCTACTTCAGGAGTGTTGGCTGTGATAGCCAGGCTGTTCTTGCCGAACGTCAATTTCACCGAATTAGCTTTTTCACTGGTCATGATCTCGGCCCGGCGCAGCGCATGCAGGAATTCCTCCCGAACCAGCGGGATCCGCTCCTTTGTTTCCGAGGGTATCACTTGCTTGTAATTTGGATAATTGCCCTCAATCAGCTTGGTAATCAGCAGAACGGTAAAACCTTTCTCGTCTTTAAGCGCGAAAGAAGCCTGATTTTCTCCGAACTTTATCTCCGCTTCACCCTTTTCCTGGAGCAGCCGATCCAATTCGCCCACGGCCTTGGCTGGAACAATAAATTCGCCGCTACTTTTCTCCGAGATGTCCGCTTCCTCATCAGCCAGGGCCAGCCTTCGGCCATCGGTTGCCACCATCGTCATTTTATTGTCCTTCAGGCTTAAATAAATTCCATTAAGGACGTAGCGCGACTCATCGGTCGATACGGCGAATTTTGTTTTCCTCATCATGGCCTTGATCGTCTCCTGCTGCAGAGAAACTTTTTTATCATCCTTAAACTTCGGCAAAGGAGGAAATTCATCGGCACTTAAACCATGAATCTTATAATAGGACGGCCCACAGCGAATGACCGTTATATTTTTTTCGTCTGTCTCCAAATCGATCTCGCTGCCGTTCAATTCCTTAACGATTCCAAAGAGTTTTTTAACCGGGACGGTGGTTCCGCCGGGCTTTTTTACCTTTGCTTCGACGGCGCAGACCACGGAGACATCCAGGTCCGTTGCGGTGAACTCGACATGATCCTTTTCCGCGCGCAGCAAAACATTTGAGAGGATTGGCAACGTCGTACGCGCGCCGACCACGTTTTGCACCGCCTGGAGGCCCGTGAGTATTTGTTCCTTCGATATGGTGAGGTTCATGTTCGGTTAATAGTAAATTCTTTTTCTAAAAACACTCTTATTATTAAGGGCTGTGAATAAAGCAAACAACCCAGCCTGTCAAGGCTGGCACAGCATTTCTCGCGATGTCAGTCACTGCGCAACTCAAGGTAAAGAAACGAAATAAAATGAAAAGTTAAAGTTGTTCGCAAGATTCGCACAGAATTCACAGAGAATTGAAAGACGATTCAACGAGTTGTTGGATGGCCGGAAGAAGAGAGGCGAGCGGAACGGGCCCGGCGAACAATGTCCGGCAGGGCGGCAGCAACAAAATCGACTTCTTCGGCGGTGGTTTCGCGACCAATTGAAAAACGGACGAGAGAATTTGCGAGATTGGATTTACCAATGGCGACAATAACGTGCGAAGGTTCGAGGGAGCCAGCCGAGCAAGCTGAACCGCTCGAAGCGCAGATGCCGTCAACATCCAGGCCCGCCAGAAGCGCTATACTGTCAGAATCCTGAACGGTAAAGGCGGTGGTATTAGGCAGGCAGTCTTTTTGAGGGCTGACGACTTTACAGCCGTCGATCGAAGAGATGCAGGAAGACAGTTTATCGATGAATGGCTGCAAAAGAAAACTGCTGAAAACGGGCGTTTTCACAAATTTCTCAAGAGCAGCGACAAGGCCGAAGATGGCGACGAGATTTTCAGTTCCAGCGCGGCGCTCATTTTCGTGGCTTCCGCCAAGCAAAACAGGGTCCGGATGGAGTGGCGATTTGACCCAAACCAAACCGGCTCCTTTAGGACCGTGAAATTTGTGGGCGCAGACAGAAACCAGATCGGCATTAAATTGAGCAATATTTTCAAAGGGCAGCTTTCCAAACCATTGAACGGCGTCGGTGTGAAACGCGATGCCGCGGCGGCGACAGATAGAACCGAGATCTGAAACGGGTTGAATTGTTCCGATTTCGTTATTGGCGGCCATGACGGAGACCATGATGGTATCGGGCCGGATGGACCGTTCCAGGTCGTCCGGCGAGACTCGACCGGCCGAATCCACAGGGAGACGAGTGACTTCAAAGCCCTCGCGAGATTGAAGGAAATCGAAACAATTGAGAACGGCATGATGTTCGACCGAGGAGGTGACGAGGTGTTTGCCCCTGAATTTCAAGCGCCGGGCAGTTCCGAGAATGGCGAGGTTATTGGATTCGGTGCCGCCGCTTGTGAAAATTACCTCGCTTGGTTTGGCGCCGAGGCAACGGGCGGCGCGATCCCGGGCGTCATCCAGGAGAGCCCGGGCGCGCCGGCCAATGTGATGAATGCTCGAAGGATTGCCCCAGATTTCGTCCAAAAACGGCAGCATGGCCCCGCGAACCGCGGGGTCCAGCGGCGTGGTCGCATTGTAATCGAAATAAATAGAGCGCGGCATAGCCTGGGTTTTCAAAAAGCCCCATTGACGGCGGCATTAAATTGTAGCAGTGAACGCAAGTCCGCTCTAATCTAATTTAAAGGCAAATTGCTGATGTGATGGAAACCAAAGTAAAAATCTGCGGTATTACCAATGCCGCCGACGCCCAGGCTGCGGTCGGGGCCGGGGCGGATGCCCTGGGCTTTATCTTTTATGAAAAGAGTCCGCGTTATGTCCGATTGGAGGATGCATGGTTAATTTCGAGGGAATTGGCTCCGTTTATTATCCGGGTGGGGGTATTTGTCAATGCGCCGGAAGAATTCGTTTTCAGTGCGATTCGGGAATGCGGACTGACGCTGCTGCAGTTTCATGGGGACGAGCCGCCGGAATATTGCGGGCAATTTGGGCTCATGAACATGAAAGCTTTCCGCGTGCACGGCGAGGATACGTTGGAACAGATCCCAAAATACGCAACCGACGCGTATTTGCTCGACGCCTATTCTTCAACAACGTTCGGCGGGACAGGCGAAAAATTCAATTGGGACCTGGCGGTGGAGGCGCGGAAATTCGGCAAACCGATATTTCTGGCCGGTGGCCTGACTCCGGAGAATGTGGCGGATGCGATCCGAAAAGTGCAACCGTTTGGCGTTGACGTATCGAGCGGCGTGGAATCCGCCCCCGGACTCAAAGACCATGACAAAATAAGAGCATTCATCACAGCGGCCCGCTCCATATGAAGGAAAATAAAACCCGATGCCCGTGGTCGACAGATGAATTATACAACCGGTACCACGATGAGGAATGGGGTGTGCCCGTTCATGACGATCGGCTGCTCTTCGAATTTCTTATCCTCGAAGGCGCGCAGGCCGGTCTGAGCTGGCGAACGGTATTGAATAAGCGCGAGAATTATCGAAAGGCGTTTGATCAGTTCGATGCGGAGAAAATCGCGCGATATAATGAAGCCAAAATCGCCGGGCTGATGCGCGATGGAGGAATCATTCGAAATAATTTGAAAATCCGGTCGGCGGTCCAAAACGCCAGGGCTTTCCTTAAAGTGCGGGATGAATTTGGGACTTTTGACGCGTATCAATGGCGATTCGTAGAGGGCAAGCCCATCATCAACCACCGCAAAAGCATCAAGGAGGCGCCTGCGAGCACAAAAATCTCGGATGCCATGAGCAAGGACCTGCTAAAGCGCGGATTTAAATTTGTCGGCTCGACAATTTGTTACGCGCACATGCAGGCCGTTGGGATGGTGAATGATCATTTGGTGAGCTGCTTCAGGCATAAGGAGTTGTCAGGAAGGGAGCGAAATAAAACTTTGCGCCTACCCGTCTTTGCGTGAGAATTAGATGATGAGCTCATTTGCCGCAGAAACATTGCCGGATGCGCAGGGCCATTTTGGTCCCTATGGCGGGCGGTTCGTACCCGAGACGTTGATGCATCCGCTGAAGGAATTGGAGGAGGAATATTTTCGGGCGCAACAGGACCCGGAGTTTCAGCGGGAACTTTCGTATTATCTGGCGGAATTTGTCGGACGTCCAACGCCGCTTTATTTTGCCGAGCGCCTGACGCGCGACCTGGGTGGCGCAAAAATTTATCTTAAGCGCGAGGACTTAAATCACACCGGCGCCCATAAAATCAACAATGCGATGGGCCAGATCCTCCTGGCGAAACGGATGGGCAAAACGCGGATCATCGCCGAGACCGGCGCCGGCCAGCACGGAGTGGCCACGGCCACCGTGGGGGCGATGTTTGGTTTGAAGTGCGTGATTTATATGGGCGCGGTGGACTGCCGGCGGCAGGAACTGAACGTGTATCGCATGAAAATGCTAGGCGCGGACGTGGTGCCCGTCCATGCCGGTCAAAAGACGCTCAAGGAAGCCGTCAATGAAGCGATGCGCGACTGGGTTACGAACGTGCGCACCACCCATTATATTCTCGGCACGGCCTACGGGGCGCATCCGTATCCGGTCATGGTCCGCAACTTCCAGCGCGTGATCGGGGACGAGGCGCGAGCACAGATTTTGGAAAAAGAAAAGCGCCTGCCTGATTTGCTAATCGCCTGCGTCGGCGGGGGTTCAAACGCCATCGGATTGTTTTATCCATTTCTCGAAGACGAGACGGTGAAAATGGCAGGGGTGGAAGCCGGCGGCCTGGGCATTAAGCCGGAGCAGCACGCGGCGCGGTTTCAGGGCGGCTCGCTAGGCGTGTTGCAAGGCACCCGCAGTTACATTTTGCAGGATCAATTCGGCCAGATTCAGCTCACGCACAGCGTCAGCGCCGGGTTGGATTACGCCGCTGTGGGACCGGAGCACGCATTTCTACGTGACAAAGACCGTGTGGAATACACCTATGCAACGGACGACGACGCTCTTGAGGCTTTTATGAAACTGGCCAGGCTGGAAGGGATCATTCCGGCCCTGGAAAGCTCTCACGCCGTGGCGGAAGTGATTAAGCGCGCGCCAAAGATGAAGCGGGATTCGCTGATCATCGTAAATTTATCAGGGCGTGGTGATAAGGACGTGGCCCAGGCGGCGGATAAGCTCAAGTTGCAAATGCCGGAGTGATTCGGTAGTTTTATTCCATGCTTGCATCGGCGAAACATCGCTTCAGTGTGAAGGAATACTATCGCATGGCGGAAACGGGTATTTTGCCGAAAAACGCGCGCGTCGAGTTGCTCAATGGCGAAATTATTGATATGTCCCCGATAGGCCCATATCACGGCGGAGTTGCCAATTACTTGACGCAAATTTTAATCGCAGCCGCAAAGGGCCGCTGGATCACGGCCGTTCAGAACCCTATTCATTTGAACGACCATTCTGAACCTGAACCGGATGCGGTTTTGCTCAAACCAGCTCAAGATTATTATCGCCGGCGGCATTCGCGGCCGGGCGATGATTATCTTCTGGTCGAAGTTTCGGACACATCTCTCGAGTTGGACCATGAACAAAAGCTTCCAGCCTATGGGCGCGTGGGTGTCCCCGAAGTTTATCGGGAACCGCATTTTAACGGATACGGAAGCGAAGCTATTTTGCGCGCTGGTGACGATGCCAAACCATCAGCATTTCCGGACGTTGCAATTGACGTCGCGGAATTGCTAAAGCGCTAGATTTCGCCGAGCGGTGAAATCGTCGTTCGCAACCCGTCTTTCCGCCCTAATGGGCTTTCTTGCAGTGATTCTCGGGGCGTTCGGCGCGCATAGCATCAAAACCGTGCTTGCCCAAAATGGAACGGCAGCTATTTGGGAAAAGGCGGCGTTCTATCATTTCATCCACGCGGTCATGCTGTTTGTGGTGGCTGGCCGGAAACCATTTCAAGCGGGGCCATGGTGGTGCTTCTTCATCGGAATATTTCTATTCTCAGGCTCACTGTACCTGCTGGCGGCGACGAATATTCTCCGGCTGGGCGCAATTACACCGGTTGGCGGAGTGTGTTTTCTGGTTGGATGGGCCTGGCTGCTGTTTAAGCCTGTTGTATTGAAGGATTGAAGCTTGAAAACCTGGCTTTGAAAGATACGCTGGGACTGATTGATTCCGCCAAAACATTGCTTTTCAATAGCGGGAACCGGGGCCGTTTGGCCTGGTTGGGCACAGGTGGCTTTCTATTTGATGAGTTTGGGAATTTCGAATGGAATGGCTCAATCTACAAATAATGTCGAAGCAGCGCCGATAAAACATGTGCTGATGATCTTTAGCGAGGCGAGGGACTTGCCGGGAAATGTATTAATGGAACAGGCGGTCAAGCAGGAGATGTTGGCGGGTTCGACCAACAACATCGAATTTTTCACTGAAAGCCTCGATACCAGTCGATTTCCCAATCCCGCGTACTATCAAATTTTTGGAGAATATATCCGAAACAAATACTCCGGCCAGGATCTGGACCTGGTAATGATGTTCATGGCGCGAAATTTTGGATTGGCCCGGGCCATGAACACGGTCCTGGCCACGAATATACCCGCAGTCTTCGTTGTGCTGAATGACATAGAAATACCGAATCCACCGGCCGGCCGGCCGTTCACGGGAATATTTCAACGTCCGGATATTCCGGGGACGTTCAAATTCATCTTCCGGCTCCAGCCGGAGACGCGACGGGTTGTGGTTGTTGGCGGCGTATCCGCTAATGACCTGAGAACCGCGGGTCAAATCGCGGAACTGGCACGAAGCGTGGACGGCGTAAAATTCGAGTTCTGGACGAATCAGCCGGTGGAAGAGTTATGCAGGATGGCGCGGAACCTGGCTGCGGGAACGGTCATTATGCTGGGCGCGGTACAGCGCGACGCAGCGGGTCAGCCCTTATATACGGCCGAAGTCGCACAGATGCTGGCCGCGGGCGCGGGCGTGCCGGTCTATGTATTGGGAGAAGGATCTATTGGCACGGGCGCCTTAGGCGGAAGCGTGGTGAATTTCGACGCTCTCGGCGAAGAAGCCGGCAAGTTGGGGTTGTCCGTGCTGGACGGCGAGCCGGTGGACCAAATTCCGATTGAAACCCGGACCAATGGGACGCCGATGGTGGATTGGCGGGCATTGGAGCGATGGGACATTAAGCAAAGCCGATTGCCAGTTAGTTGCGAGATTCGCTACCAGCCTCATTCAATGTGGGAGGAACACAAAAAATTGATATTGTTTTTGGGAGCAGGTCTGGTTGCGCAGGCAATCACCATTGTAGCGCTGCTGATTCAGCGCCGGCGGCATGGCCTGGCCCAGGCGCAGATTGAACGGCAACGGACCGAGCTGGCGCACGCCTCCCGGGTATCAACGATGGGTCAGCTGGCGTCGGCCCTCACCCATGAGCTCAACCAGCCGCTCGGGGCGATTTTGAGAAATGCAGAGGCGGCGGAACTTTTTCTTCAGAATAGGCCGCCCAATTTGGAAGAAGTGCGCGCGATTCTCACTGACATCCGGAGAGACGACAAACGCGCCGGAAACGTCATTGACCGAATGCGCGCTCTCTACCAGCGCCGGAGCCTGGTGCTGGGGCCGCTGGACTTGAGCGAGCTTGTGGCTGACACCGTGGCTCTGACGCAGACCGATGCCGCCGCGCGGCACGTGAAAGTGCAATGGGAAACACCTCCGCAATTGCCCGCGGCCAATGGGGATCGCGTGCATCTGCAGCAGGTGTTGTTGAATCTCATTCTGAATGGAATGGATGCGATGACGGCCGTTCCAAAAGTCCGGCGGCTGCTAACGATCAGGGTGTCTGAAAGCAAAAACGGGAATCTCCAGGTGGCCGTGACCGACCAGGGGACCGGCATAGCGCCGGAGGACGCGGGCCGGATCTTTGAGCCGTTCTTTACGACAAAAATGAACGGCATGGGCATGGGGCTGGCGATTTCACAGACGATTATCGAGGCGCACGGAGGGGACATCTGGGTAGACAGCAAGGGGACCGAAGGGACGACGATTACATTTATTTTGCCGCCCGCGGGACGGACCAGAGTTAAAGATGGCGACTTGCCGGGAGACCTTTGATGCGTAAACTTTGACTGTGATGCCGTCAACATCCCACGACGCAGCGGCTGTTTATGTCATAGACGACGACGGGTCTTTTCTGAAGTCCGTTTCCCGGCTCCTGAGCGCGGTCGGATACGCCGTAAAGGCATTTGGGTCGGCGGAGGCATTTCTTAATCAATTGGCGCCTGATATGGCCGGCTGCATCGTGGCCGACCTGCAAATGCCGGGGATGGACGGATTGAAGCTGCAGCAGGCATTGGCGAAGACAACGAATCCGATGCCGATTATTTTTCTGACCGGTCAGGGCGATATTCCAACGTCCGTGAGCGCGATGCGGGGCGGCGCGGAAGATTTCCTAACCAAACGCGCTCCCAAGGAACATTTGCTGGCGGCCATCGAGCGCGCGTTGGAACGCGACAGGATCGAGCGAACGGAACGCGGCCGGGTGCAGAATTTGCGTGATCGCTTTGACGATCTGAGTGAGCGCGAACTGGAAGTCCTGGGCCACGTTGTACAAGGGAAAATGAACAAGGAAATCGCCGCCGACCTGAACATCAATGAACGGACGGTCAAGCTGCACCGGACCAATATCACCAGGAAATTAAAGGTACACTCCGTCGCTGAACTGACGCGCCTGGCGGACGAAGTGAAACTTTTCGATCCGGGAAAGGCAAGCAAACCAAGGGCCGAAGGCACCTTCCCTAAAGGGCAGTAGTTAAAGTGGTTCGGTTCAGGTAATGTAGTGTCGCCGTCCGTCCAATGGCGTTGCTTCCGGTATGCTCAACTCTCAACTGGAAGGCGGACGGCAATCTTCCCCTAAGGGCAGTTGTTCGACTCGATGCTTCTCAATATGTTAGATAATAGATGAATGGCCCTACGATACATTTGGCGGAGCGACCTTCCGAAGGTCCAGCGCTCGTTGCCTGTCAATGTCCCGTATGCAATACGCTTTCCTGGCATAAACGCGAATTGACCGAACGGAGTTGCCCGTTCTGTGCCGAAGCGCAGCCTAACCACCTGACAAGAATTGTTCCCGCCTCCATGAAACCTGAGAGCGCGCAGGATGACGAGAGACAGTCTTCCGCGAGCCTTGACAAGGCAACATCCGCAGGGGAATGCGATAAGGTCTCGCCCTTTTTGTTGGAGTTTTTCATGGTGCAGGGAAGCGGATTCCGTTGCATGGCGTATCGCAACCAGGAAGGAAAATGGCGCGGGGCCTTTGACGATGAAGAATTGCCGGGAGCAATTCGGGTTTTAGGATAATTTAGTTTGATCGGAGACGTTTGCCAAAGTGCAAGAGGCCGGACCGCAAGGTCCGGCCTCTTATAGTGATGAGGTTAATACGCCGTCACCCCGACGCTCAGAAGGGCGACATGGCCTGTTTTGGGGGTCGCTGTCCCGGCCACGCCGCGAGCAAAACCTCTTTGCCAACCCTAAACGGACAGCGAAATTCAAAGAACTAAAGTAGTAGACCGTCTGCGGATTAAATCCGAATGAATGGTATGTTAAAATTTTTTCATAATTACCCGGCGGAAACGGTCCAAGGGGTGACCCATTAATGCACTGGCTCGGTCTGGTACTGTTGCAGTCTGGCACGGATGGATTCTTCCAGTGCAGTCTTGTTTTGGGCGCGCGCCAATACCAAAGCCTGCTGCAAATTCTCGATGGATTCAGCCATTTTACCCTGGCTGGCCAGGGCAATCCCTAAATTATTGTAGGATGATGGGTCATTCGGATTCAATTGAATGGCCCGGTTGAAGCATTTGACGGCGCCATCCAACTTGCCCTGCCTTGCCAGGATGACACCCAGATTATTAAGGGTATTCGGATCATCGGGCTTTAGATCGAGGGCCTGTTGATAGTAACCGGCCGCGGCGGCCGTGTCGCCCTTAGCGGCCAACGCGCCGCCCAAGTCGTTTAAAGCGTCTAGATAACGGGGTTTGATCTGGATGGCCGATTCGTATTGTTCAATGGCCTGGTCCAACTTCCCTAGCCTGGCCATGATCAGCCCCAAATTGCAATGCGCTTCGGCAAAGTCCGGATTAATCTGAAGGGCCTGCTCGTAATACTGCGCGGCGCCATCGTAATCGGCGCGGGCGGTGTAGAGGTTGCCCAGGTTAAAGCACGTGTCGGCGTCATCGGGCTTGAGGCGGAGCGCGGTCTCGAGGTTCTGGACAGCGTCGTTTATTTTGCCCTGGTCAGCGAGGGCCACGCTTAAATTGTTGAGGGCCCTGACATTGTCAGGGTCCAATTGGAGAGCCTGGTGAAAATCCTGAATGGCCGCATCGAGCTGGCCTTGTGAGGTAAGCACTTTGCCCAGATTGTTGACGGATTTGGCATCCTGCGGATTGATTTGAAGCGCCCGTTTAAAATGGTCGACTGCATCGCTCACGTTTCCCTGGTCCGCCAGCGCGATTCCCAAATTACAATTTGCAATATAACTCTGTGGCCAAAGCGACAGAGTACGCGTCCAAACCGAAATGCTGTTTTTCCACGAGGCGGTCTGGACGTGCGCGGCGACTGAGAGCGCGACCAGCACAGCCCCGGCGGCGCCGGCCAACACAATTTTCCGAGAGGGCAATGACGGAAAGAGATCCGCTATTCCCCAGGCAATGGAAAAAAGCAAACCGATTTGAGGCAGGTAAGTATAACGGTCGGCGCGCGTTTGGTCGCCTGTTTGCATGATGTCAATCACCGGCAGGAACAGGATTAAATACCAAAGCCAGCCGACGAGTAAATAGGGATGCTTTCGCACTGCAAGAAGAGCGACTGCGGAGATGGCCAACATGACGAGGACGGAAACGCAAAGCTTCAAAAGAGGAAAATGACCGGGGGGATGCGGATACAGGAGGGCAAGTCCAACCGGATAAAACATGTGCTGCAAATAATCCACAAACGCCACGAGAGCGTTCTCCAGGCGCCAGGGCCATGCGAAATGGCGAGCTGCGAGGACAACGTGCCTTTGGGTCACGACCGTCACGGCGCACCCGCCGGCGCTCACCAAAAAGAAAGGCCATTTTTCCAAAAGCAGTACGGGAAAAGAATAGACTTTGAAGCGCTCGAACGGCCAAAAATCCAGAATCAGTAAAATCAATGGCAACGTGACGACGATTGATTTGGACAACAGGCCTAGAATGAAAAAGACCAGAGCCCAATAATAGTGACTCGACCAATGACCCGGATCGAGAAGGACGCCGGCTGCCGGCTTTTGCAGGATCGGCTGCTTTTGGACGTGACGAATCCATGTCCAAAGCGTCAGCATAAAGAATAATCCGCTCAAAACGTCCTTTCGTTCGGCAACCCACGCGACCGATTCGACTCGCAGTGGATGAACGGCAAAGGCGGCCGCGACGAAAGCGCTCCGCCAGAGAGCGCCGGTCATCGCTTGCAATGCCAGGAAGAGAACTACGGCTGTGGCAGCGTGGAGCACAATATTGGTCAGGTGATGGCCACCCGCATTGGGCCCGTAAAGCTGCCAATCCAACATGTGAGAAACGTCGGTGACAGGGAACCAGGATTCCCGGCCGCTGTTTTGGGCAAAGACGTTGACAATTTCGTGCAGATCCAAACCTCGCGTTACCGCCGGATTTTCGTACACAATGGCATCGTCGTCATAATTGATGAAGGCGAATCGAATGGTCTGGCCAAAAACCGCCCAGACGGCGAGTGCGAGGACAAAGCAAACCGCGACTGATTTCCACCGAGAGTGCGACCGCGCTGCCGGGCCGGGGGTGTCATGGTCCCGGACAATAGTGCCAGCGCCGCCGGCGGTCATGGTGTCGATTCGATATTGATGCCGAGGCGGTCGAGCGTGCTTCCTTCAGCGGCGTAAAGGTTCGCGAGGGCTTCTTCGTAGTTCGCCAGGGCGCGAATCTCCTGGCCGCGCGCGGCAGTCAGGTTATTCTGATAGGTCAACACTTCAAAGGTCGTGGCCTTGCCTACGGAATAGGTCCTTTGTTCGGCATCCAACGCGGCTTCGGCGTAGATGCGGGCCTGGCGGGTTGCATCCACGCTTTCATAATCGGATTGGGCTGTCTTTACGGCGTTATCAATGCCCACCAGGACGCTTTGCTCAAATTGTTTAAGTTTCAGCACTACTTGTTTCAGCGAAACCTTGTCGGATTTGACTTGATTGCGCGCGCTTTGGTTGGCCAACGGAACGGATAACTGGGCGCCGACACTGTAATAAGGGGCGTTGCCCTGGTTAATTTGACCGAAAGTCTCATTGTAAATCTCGCCAACGCCGTTCCAGCCATAGGTGCCAATGACGTCGAGTTCAGGAAAGAGCTGGTTGCGATCGAATTTGAGCTGAATGCCAACCTTATTCACGTTCAGCCGGTACTGTATCAAGTCGGGCCGTTCGGTCATGCCCCGGCTCCAACTGTCCTGCAAATTGAACAGGACCAACGGAGCGGTGAGGGTTTCCGCAGGCTGAATATCTGAGTTGTGCAGGTCCGAATAATTGTCGGTGATCAGGTTTTTGAGCGTATTTTCATCGGTTTCGAGAGTGCTTTGCGCGGTGATGAGGTTGGCCTGGTTTTGAGCGACCTGCGACTTGTCCTGCTGCACGCTCAATTCAGCGAGCGTGCCGATGGTCAGGCGCTGCTGGTCCTGGTCCAATTGGGTCTGCGAAAGGTCGAGCGCCTCCTGCTGCACCTTCAGATTCTCCAGGGCGAAGATCAGCTCGTAATATGCGTTTTCAACGGCGGTTACGCTGGTAATGACCTGGTAGCGGAAACCCTGTTCATCGTATTGCAGGGTGTTTTTGTTGACCAGGATTGTCAGTCGGCCCTGGTCTATCCACAAGTTTTTCAGCAACGGTTGAGTCAATTTGATGCCGATCGAACCGGCGCTGTTTTCGGTCCTATCGGGCACGTTGTTAGTTAACTGCAAGAAATGCTGCTGATTGACGTCGCCACTGAGATCATACTTTAATCCGGTAAACGGCAGTTCCCCTGTGATACCGGAACTAAAATCGTCATTTTTGACCGTCTCGGAAGGCAGTTGAAGTCCTTCGTAAAAGCCGCCGGGCTGAACGTTGAAATTGTGCGCGCCGGACATGCTCAGCACCGGGTCGTATAGCCCGAAGGAACCGCGCAGGTTATAAAGATCGATTTCTGGAAAATAGCGCTGGATTTGGACGTCCAGGTTGTGCACGAGCGCCTGCTGGATGCAATCCTGCAGGGACATTTGGCGGCCATTGGGCACCACATTCGTTGCCACCAGGCTGGGATTGGTTTGAGCCGCGGCTGTGACCACAAGCAGGGCGCACAGGAATACAACGGCAAAATATTTCATGAGGCGAAAATATTGCTTGCTGGCGCGATATTCGTCAACTCAAGACGTCCACTGTAACCGTGCGGTTACTTAAGCGGACGGATTATTTCGCCGGAACGGTTTCGATTTTGGCGTTGTCTTCCAAAAATCCCATGACCTTCTCATGAAGCGCCTGGTCGTAAAGATCGTGAACGGCGTCGCGCTTCTGCAAATCTTTCAGGAGCTGCTCAAGAGGAATCTGGCGCGTCGCTGCAATCATCCGGGCTTGCATCAGGGCGTCTTCCTGTGAGACGGAAATCTTTTCCTTATCGGCGATTCGCTGGACCAAAAACGTCAATCGAACCCGCTCCTTGGCGCTGGCCGCCGCGCTCGAGTAAATTTGGTCTTTTTGTTCCTCAATCATCTCGCGGGAAATGCCGCGCCGCGTATTATCGCGCACGATGTCATAGACGACGTTGCGAGTGACGTTGGCCACCGGAGTTTCCGGCAGTTCAAATTGCGCGCGATCGAGAAGGGCGCGAACGACCTGCCCCCGGACGGAACGCGATTGCGAGTGTTTCAGTTCATTCTCCAAATCCAGCCGGACGCCGGCGCGCAATTTCTCGAGGTTTTCCGCGCCGTATTTTTTGGCAAATTCTTCGTCAATGGGCGGCAGAATCTTTTCTTTGACTTCGAGGATTTCGACTTCGAACACGCCCTTTTTGTTTTGCAGTTCTTTGGTCACGAAATCCGCCGGGAAATCCACATTGACCGTCCGTTTTTCGCCGGCCTTTGCGCCGGTCATTTGGGCAGCAAAGCCTTCAATAAAAGCGTTAGGCTCGATATCGAGCCAGAAATTCTTCTTTTCCGTCAACCCCAGCGCCGTAGGGGCGGTATCCGTAATCGGCTTGCCGTCGCAAGTGCCGGTGTAATTGACCACGGCGATGTCGCCCATCCGGAGTTCGCGCTGGACGGTTTCAAATTTGACATGCTGTTGCGCCAGCATTTTCAGCGCGCGTTCCACATCTTCGTCGGTTACGGATTTTTCTTCGCGTTTGACCGGCACACCCTTGTACTCGGGAAGTTCAAATTCCGGCGCGGTTTCGATCGTGGCCGCGAATTGGAGGTTTTGACCCCGGCCAAAAGTGATTTCTTCAATGTCCGGGTAGCCGATGACGTTCAGTTTCTTTTCTTCGAGGGCCTTGCGGTAATTATCCCCGATTAGTTTGCGCTTGGCTTCTTCGGTAATTTCCGCGTTGTATTTTTTTACGACAAGGTCGCGCGGCGCTTTGCCCGGACGAAAGCCCGGCAACGCGGCTTGCTTTTGAAATTCCTTTGTTACGGAGTCGAAGACCTCATCCACGGCCTTCGCTTCCACTTCCACCCGCATCAATTTTTTGCACGGGGCCAGATTTTCAACGGAGATATTCACAATAATTCTCGTCAAACGAGCCGTGCAAGATAACAGAACCACCGCGATAGCGTCAATGGCAGGAAAACGACAAACTTTAGGCGCACTTCCTGGTAGGGACGGTGCGCTGCGACGTCAGCACCCGTAAAGCGGGCGGAACAAGCGCTCTGGAATGACGGACAGCGAACGTTGCGCTGCCTAATGCGCAGCCAGGGCAGGCGTCTTTTCCACTATCGATTTCATTTTGAGCAGGCCTTTATCAAATTGGTCGCCGCACATTTTGTCGCAATTCAGGAACAGTCCGAACAGTTTGCCGGGGAAATTGCGTTTCCCGGACATCGACCAGGTGACGACTGTGTTGGCGCCATCGGGATCGAAGGTGAACCCGGCGGTGTTGGTGGCGGTCATAGGCTTAAGGAATTCCAGCCGAAAGCGAACTGATTCATTGGGTTTGCTTTCAGTGATGGTATTGCGCCCCGCGCCAATTTTATTGTTGCCAGACCATGAATAGCTGGCGCCAATGCCAGAGGGCGGCCCGCTGTAGGTCATTTGGCAGTTGGGATCCAGAGGGGCCCAGGGATTCCAGGCTTCCCAATTGCGGAGTTCGTTGACGCGCGGAAAGATTTGTTCCGCTGGGGCGTTAATCCGGATCTGTCTTGAAACGGTAAATTCGTTTGATTGACCGAGGACGACGACAATCAAAATGAGGGCGATGAACACAAGGGCGAGGATAATGGGAAGCATAGCATTACCTTTCTCTTAGGTTTAATTGAGCAGACTGGAGAATTTGTTTCGGGCGCTCCAAAGGAGGACGAGGGCGCAAACGATGATGATGTCCAGCATCGGATTCATGAGATGTTTGGGGTCGTCCACCAGCGCGGTGAACGCGATAATATTGATGATGACGGGCCCGAGCAGCAACAGGCCGATGTTGCGCAGGCGCGGAACGAGAACGAGCAGACCGCCGACGAACTCGAACATTTTCACAAATTTGACATAACCCGTGGGCACAAACGCGGCCATGAAGTGGGCGACGGGCGTGCCGTCGGGAAATTTGGGAAAGGAAACCATGTTCAACAAGAATGGAATGCTCGCCGCGAGGAAACAAAGGCCCAGCAACGTGCCGGCAATGGTTGGAAGATATTTCATAGGCAATCAGTTTGTTGGTTCGCTAATATTCGATCGCAAGCTGGGGCAGTGTCAATCCGGTATCTCCGCCTCAACGAGTTTAGCCAAAAGAACCAGGGATTCCTGCCAGCCGAGATAACAGGCTTCTGCGGGAATAGCCGGGGGAATGCCTTCCTGGACCACGTTCAGGTCCGTGCCGCAGAAGACTGGTTTCAACGTGACGGTGGTTTGCATTTCGCCGGGCATTTTCGGATCGTCGAATTTATTGGAGTAGCGAATGCGCTCATGTGGCTTGAGTTCGAGGTAGGTTCCGCCGAAGGAGTGGCTTTTGGCGGACCCAAAATTCGCAAAGGACATTTGATAGCCACCCCCCACGCGGACGTCCAGGTGATGGACCTTGCCGGTGAATCCGTTGGGCGGCAGCCATTTAGCCATGGCGTCGGCATCCAGAAAGGCCCGATAAACTTTCTCGGGCGATGCGCGGAGCACACGATGCAGGCGGACTGAGTTTGACATATCTTCAGTTGGTGTTCGTTTTTTGCTCATATTGTCGTTTCATAGTTAAGACGAATGAGCCGGGGCGGAAAGGACATTTATTTTTTTCAACGGTGTCCTGTTTTTTGATCGTGACGCCGCTTCATATTGGACATCGGCGAACCGCGTGAATGTGGGGGTGGATTTCGCACCCCACTCAGAGGGTTGAGATTTATTAACCGGATAATAGGGAAAAAGGCTGGTGAGGGTCGCGACAGGCAGAAGTTTGAAAAGTGAAAATGCGTGGCATGCTTAATGCGGCATTTTGGTGATGCGGTTTAGTTGGTCTTTTTTGGGGAAGGAGGCACAGTCAACTGTGAATAATATAAAGTTAAGATTATGAAAAAGAATTTGCCCCTGACGAGGGTCCTGCTTTATCAACACTTCGGATTTCTGGCGATTATTACTATTTGCTGGTTGAACGAATTGCTCAAGTTGCCGACCCTGATATTTTCGGACCATCCATTCGCCTTTTTCTACCGCAAGTCCACGCTGGATATGCTGCTGGTTCTGGCGATTTGGCTGCTGGTCAGCGGTTTCACGCGGCGGCTATTGGAACGGGTCAAATACCTGGAAGGATTCCTGCGGGTTTGCTCATGGTGCCGGCGCATTGATTATCAAGGCGATTGGATGCCATTGGAGGAGTTCATGCAACACGGATTTGACACGCCCACGACACACGGCATCTGCCCGGAATGTCTGTGGCGCCAAACCGATGCCCTGGAACGAGCAAAACGGGCGCGGCAAGAAACGAAGGCGGCGCCGGAGCCCCGAAGGGGCACAGGCTGACGATATAAATGAAAAGGGCGAGACGCGCCTGATTCGACGGGTCGAACGCACGAAAAGACTTGCAATACTTCGGAACTGGAAAGGATAATCAGCGTCAGGCTGCCCATGTGCTTTTGTCCCACTGTACGAACCGGTAGTGCAAAAATCCTTTTTGCGTTCCTGGTCCTGTTATTGCCATCCATGCCGCAGGCAGCGCAGGTACTGCCACACCATATCCCCGGCGCCATCGGAAGATTGCATCTAACTCCGTTGGGCCGGCTGCCAGATTCGGCGCCCATCGACCTGGTCATCGGATTACCGTGGCGCCATCGCGATGCGCTCACCAACCTACTCCAGGACCTTTACAATCCAGCCAGCCCGCATTTTCATCATTATTTGACGCCAAAACAATTCGCGGAAGAGTTCGGCCCTTCGGCAAACGATTACGAAACGCTTGCCACATTTGTCCAGGCCCGGGGCCTGACGATCAACCATCGGCATCCCAATCAAATGCTGCTGGATGTGAGCGGCCCGGCGTCGGAGGTGGAGGCGATGTTGCACGTGCATCTGCTGACATATCGCCATCCATCGGAAGGGCGCAATTTCTACGCTCCGGACGCCGATCCGTCTCTAGATTTGCCCGTGCCGGTACTGGACATCCATGGGCTGGACAATTTCTCGAGGCCCTCGTCCTACGTTCATGTTGATACGAATACCCCTGGGAACGCCGGCGGACCGATGCCTTATGGCGGTTCCGGCCCCGGTGGCCTCTATAGTGGCTACGATTTTCGCGACGCCTATTTTCCGCATGTCACGCTGACCGGCGCCGGGCAGGCGGTCGGCCTCTTTGAAATGGACGGTTATTATACCAACGACATCATCGCCTACGAAACGCAGGCCGGCCTGCCAAATGTTCCGTTGCGGAACGTTTTCCTGGATTCCATCACGAACAACGTTGCCGGGACGAACAATCTTGAAGTGGCGCTGGACATTGATTTGGCCATCGCGATGGCGCCGGGAATAACGAACGTGATTGTCTATGAAGGGACCGACAGTGCTGACATCTTGAACCGGATGGCCACGGACGATTTGGCCAAACAATTGAGTTCTTCATGGAAGCCGTTTGACGCCTCAGCGCTTACCGACCAGGCATTGCAGGAATTGAGCGCGCAAGGGCAATCCATGTTCCAGGCTTCCGGCGACAGCGGCGCGCAGCCATCCCTGGCTATCAGCGAGCCCAGCAGTCCCTATGAAACGCTCGTGGGCGGTACGGCGCTGACCACTTCGGGGCCAAAGGGTTCATGGGTTTCGGAATCGGTATGGAATCCCAGCAGCGGGTCGGCGAGCGGCGGAGGCATCAGCACCGTATATTCTATACCTGCTTGGCAAACCAATGTGAGCATGGCCGCCAATCAGGGCTCGGTATCGTATCGAAATTCTCCCGACGTCGCCCTGGTGGCAAACATGGTCAACGTCATCGCAAATAATGGAATCGGCTATCGCGTTGGCGGAACCAGTTGCGCCGCGCCGTTATGGGCCGGAGTGGCTGCGTTAATCAACCAAAAAGCCGCGCAAAGCGGGCTACCATCAGTAGGCTTCCTGAATCCAGCCCTCTATGGCATCGGACTGAGTCCGTATTACCACTCCTGCTTCCATGACACTACCACAGGCAACAGTTTTACGCCGACGAGTCCCGCGGAATTTTCCGCCGCGCCGGGCTACGATCTCTGCACCGGATGGGGTTCACCCGCAGGTGAGAGTCTGATTGACGCTCTCATGCCGACGTTGAACATCGCATCGTCGGCGAACCAGGTTGCGATTTCATGGCCGGTCATCTGGACGAATGCGGTACTGCAGCAGAGCTGGAACCTGACTACAGTCCATTGGAGCACGGTGACGAATACAGTCTCTGTGATCAATGATATGGATCAAGTGACCGTGACGCCGGGCGGGACAAGCGATTTCTTCCGGCTGGCGCTACCGTAATCCATTTTCCACACCGCAGGGGACGACGTTAGGAGGCTCAAAGATTCGTTGCCGTCAAAAATTCAATTCATTCTGTTAATTCCCTCTAAACACCACTACCCTTGCCGGGGTTTCAAACGAACATGCCTAAAACTTCTTCGTTGCACTCGCGTCCGCCTTTAGAGCGGATGTTGCGCATCCATCAGGCGCTGCAAGCGGGCAACTTTCCGAATGCCGCGACTCTGGGCCAGGAAATCGAGGTGGCCGCAAAGACGATTCATCGGGACATGGAATTCATGCGCGATCGGATGAACCTGCCCATCGAGTTTGACGCCTCGCGCAACGGCTATTACTACAACGGCGAGGTCAGCGCGTTTCCCACGCTCCAAATCACCGAAGGCGAACTGTTCGCGCTCCTGGTTGCCGAAAAAGCCCTGCAACAATATCGCGGCACCAATTTCGAGAGGCCGCTGCTCTCGGCCATCAAAAAGATGGAACAGTCTCTGCCGGACACGATCTCGCTCAACCTGGCCGACGTGGGCCGGGCGATTTCGTTTCGCACGAGCGTCGAGCCGATTTTGGATTTGAAAGTTTTCGACACCCTGGCCCGGGCCGTCGCCGAGCATCGGCAACTGGAACTTGAATATTGCAAGCCTGGAGCGAAACAACCCGAAACGCGCACGGTGGACCCGTATCATCTGGCCAATGTAAACGGCGAATGGTTTTTGTTCGCATTTGACCATGCGCGCAAGGACATCCGCAAGTTCGTGCCGGGCCGGATGCAGGCCATCAAGCCTACCGGCAAGACGTTTGAACGATCCGGGAAATTCTCGCTGGAGAAGCAGTTGCGCGACAGTTTTGGCGTTCATTCCGGGCAAGGCCAATACGACGTTGTCATCCGATTCAATGCCCGCGCGGCGGATTACATCCGCGAAAAGAAATGGCATGAATCGCAGCAATTACGGAGACTGAGAAATGGCGACGTGGAACTCCGATTGAAACTTTCGAGTCTCGTCGAAATTGAACGCTGGATTTTAAGCTGGGGCGGCGACGCCAAAGTCATTAAGCCCCGCGAACTTGCGGAAGCGGTGCGCCGCTCGGCTGAAAAGATATGGCGATCATGATAATCTGTTCGTCACGGAAATGTCACTTGAGCGTTGGATAGAATTGCAATAGAAGGGGACAACGCTAATTAATCAGATGATTCTAATTACTGTTCCGTTATCTCCAATCATTTGTGAAAGGCTGGCCCGTGTTTCGGAAAGAAGCGGAAACGCCAACAATCTTTGCTTCCGGGTTGCCCGGGGTTACTGGACTGGCATTTAACAGCGCAGGCAACCTGTTTGTGGGAATTGGCGCCGATGGTTCCACAATTTATGAATACACGCCGGGGGGAGTGCAAAGCACGTTTGCCACGGGACTTCCTAACGTTGAAGGACTCGCTTTTAACAGTGCGGGTGATTTGTTCGCGGCAGGCAGCAGCATCTCCGACGTCATTACTGAAATCACGCCAGGTGGGGTGAAAACGACTCTTCCCATCACCGGATTGAATGAACCGGCCATGCTTGCCTTTGATAGCTCCGGCGATTTGTTTATCGCGAATAACTATGGCGGTAATATCATCAAGTACACGCTTGGCGGAGTGCAAAGCACCTTTGCCTCCGGGTTGGGGCAAGCTTTTGGAATTGCTTTCAATAATTCGGGCACGCTCTTCGAGGGAGACGGTTCCAGTTCCGTGATCAATCAATTCACGCCGTCAGGAACGGAAAGCCCATTTGTCTCTGAACCGGGCGAGGGCGGTTTGGGATGGATGACCGTCCAGGGCGGGCCGCTACCCGTGCCGGAACCGTCGGCCGTAGGATTATTCGGGGCGGCATCGGCTGCGTTGGTAATGTTGCGACGAAAGTATTTCAGCCGTTAATCCCTTAAGGCCATTAACCAGTCGGCTTAATTCTGCTCCAGGCCGGACGGCTGCATATAGCCGCCGTCCGGGCGGTTGGATTTGTCGCGCTCATTCCGCCACGGTTAGTCCATCAAAGACTGGATTTCCTGCGGCTAATGTGAGATAATATGTCACAATTACTCACATCCACTCAGCAGCGACGCGTCTTTAAAATGTCCCCATTAAAATATTTGCAAGTGTGGTTGTCATTAGTGCCGGGCCTCGGAATTTTCCTGGCGGGGAGCGGCTCGATGTACG
Organism: Verrucomicrobiia bacterium; assembly: GCA_035933915.1. Lineage (GTDB taxonomy): Bacteria > Verrucomicrobiota > Verrucomicrobiia > Limisphaerales > UBA11358 > UBA11358. The sequence continues at coordinate 12,162 of DASYYL010000024.1, read as the reverse complement.
CCGCGACGACGAATTTTAATTGGATCGCCACCTCGCCCGCGGATTATTCGGTGGCGGGAGATTGGGACCAGGGAACGGTACCCGGCGGCAGCGGCCCGGGATTTAATTACGCCGCGCTGTTCACGAACAATGTCGCGTGCAATTACTACAGCAATTCCAGCGCAGTCCTGGACAACGATTGGGCGGGTCAAATGTCATTGGGCGCGTGGAACAACAGCACGGGCACATTTGTCATGAATGGCGGCACGCTATTGGTCAGCAATGCGCCGAATGTTTACGCCGTGACCATCGGCGGACGTGACGGCGCGGCCGGGGCCGGCGGCGCGTCGTTGTCGCCATCCTCAGGCGCCAACAGTGTTGGCAATTTCACAATGAACGGCGGAACGCTGACCGTATCGCGGGCGGACACCGCCTATTACAAGGACTCGTTTTTCGTTGGGCTCGGCACCAATTCCACTGGGACACTTACCCTCAACGGCGGCGTTGCAAATTTTCTCTGCGGCGTGGAATTGGGCGTCTACGGCGCGGGCACAATCAACGTCACGGGCGGCGCGATTGTGGACGACGGCTGGTTCGGCGTGGGACGCGGCAACGGCGTGCCGATGGGTTCGGGCACATTTAATCTAACCGGCGGGGCGGTGTATATTCTGCCTAATTTTGCCGGCGGCACCACCGGCGCCAACGGTGGCATCTTTCTCAATCAGGGTTGTACGAATGCCACGATCAACCTTAGCGGCGGCTCGGTCTATGTCGTGGGAATCGGTTTTAACGGGTCCAGTTACGCTTCTCTGCCGCAGGACAATCTAAATATCAGTGGTGGTTCGCTTTACCTCGGCTTTAACGGCATTTACACGACCAGCAGTTCGGAAAAAACGTCTGTCAATATTTCCGGTGGAACTTTTCACACATTGGATATGATCGGTGTCGGCAACGGCGGCGTCGCCGGTTCGACAAATGCGGACCTTCTCGCGGACGGCACGAATTGGACCTGGACGGCGCCCTCCGTGAATTTGACCAACAGTTCGTTTTTAGTGAATGGAGTGAGCGGTCCTGGCTATGTGGCCTTTGCGCCGGAGCCGGGACGAACGATTACTTTGGACAATGCCTGGAACGGTGTTGGCGGACTGACCGTGAACGGGCCGGGCACGCTGGCCATTATCTCAAGTAACAGCTACACGGGAAATACGGTTATTGCACAAGGCACGCTTGCAATTTTCGGAGGTTCGATTGGTGGCAGTCCCTATATCATCGTCGCCTCGGGAGCCGCGCTCGCCGGTGCAACCGGTGGCGCCGGCTATACTCCGGCTTACACGCTTGCCGCGGGCAATACGTTAACCAACAGCGGTTCGATGGCGCTGCTCGAGGGCGATATTGACACGGGCCCGGGCACCGTCGCCCTGTCGTACGCGTCCGGCACGCCGGCGTTCACAGTGACCGGCGGCGTGTTGGGTCTGTCGTCCAGCACTGTATTTGAAGTCAACAATACCGGGCCGGTGTTGGCATCCGGCAGTTATCAGATTATTTCTGCCGGCGCTGGTGGGTCGATCAGTCTTCCGGGCGGTTTGCCCGCGGTAACCGTCACCGGCAACGGCATCGCGGCCGGTGAAAATGCTTACCTGACCGTTTCGAACAACAGTTTATGCCTGGAAATTACGACGAGCCGTCCTCCGCAGATTGCGAATGTGGTGACCAACACGCTCTATTACGGTGCAACCTGGCAAATCGCCATCACGAATCTCGAGGCCCTGGCCGGCTGGAGCGATCCGAATGGCCAACCCATTGGCCTCTCCAGCGTTGGGCCATTCAGCGCCAACGGAACCAACGTCACCACCGACGGCACAAACATTTATTACAATGGCACGCTGACGTCCGATGATTATTTCACGTACAGCATTACGGATGCGACGCTGACGGCGGTTGGCGCGGTCCAATTAATCACGATCCTGCCAACGGCTGCGATTCCCGCCGACATCGGCGATTCGATGTCTCTGGACGGAAGCTGGCGATTTTATTTTGAGCACACGAATTATAATTTTGGCACGCCGCCCAATGTCGTTCTGCCGCCACCTACCCAGCCCACGTTCCAGCAGTTAAATTATGTCGAAACGCCCGGATGGACGAATCTGCCCGTGCCAGGCAACTGGGAAATGTACGGAATATCGCCCTGCACCTACTATGTGAATGATAATACCTGCGGCCTTTACCGGTATTGGATCCAGATCCCGCAGTCCTGGCAGGGCCGCCGCGTTTATATATACTTCGATGGCGTGCAAAACGGGGCGGAAATCTGGCTCAACGGCCAGCCCGTGCCGGTGAATGAGTCGAGCTGGAACATCAACAACTACCACGAAAGCGGCTGGACAGGTTTTCAGGTGGACCTCACATCGCAGGCCAATTTTGGGACGACCAATTTGCTGGCTGTTCGGGTGATTAAAAATACTCCGTCCAATGATTTGGATACGGGAGATTATTTCATGCTGGGCGGCATTGACCGCCCGGTCACGCTGTATTCCGTTCCACAAACGAATATCGCCGATGTTCAGGTGAGCACTTATGTGACAAATGACGTTGGCACCGTGGACGTGCTGGCGGACATTAACGGCGGAAATGCGACGACACCCGTTTCGATGCTCCTGAACGGCGTGGAAACGGACACGACGGCGACCAACGGCACGGCCATTTTCAGCCAAGTCATCAATCAAGCCAAACTGTGGTCCGCTGAATTTCCGAATCTCTATACGCTGACTGTGCAATTGAAAGCCACAAATGGGCTGGTGACGGAAACGGTGACCAACCGGATCGGCATCCGCCAGCTTACGATCACCAACGGCGTGTTGCTGCTGAACGGCGTGCCCGTCAAGTTTGCCGGTGTGGGCGACCACGATTCTACACCCACCAACGGCAGCGCCATCCCGCCGGGTTTCTGGTATAACGAACTGAAAATGATGAAGGCGGCGAATATTAACGCCGTCCGGACGTGTCATTATCCTTACGATTCAGCCCTCTATGACGCCGCCGATGAAGCCGGCATTTATGTTTCGGACGAATTGCCCTATTGTTGGTGCAGCCCGGAAACGTCCGAGGCGAATTTCGAAGCGGCCTTCGTGCAACGCGCCCAGGAAACCATTCGCCGGGACAGGAATCATCCGAGCGTGGTGATTTGGGCCATTGGCAATGAAAACAGCGCCGGCAACAATCTTCAGGTGGTCGCCAATGTGGTGCATTCGCTGGACCCGACCCGTCCGCGGCTCGTTTCAACCTTCAACGCCTCGCAATACGGCACCGAACTTTCCGATGCGCACTATCCGAGCCTTGGCGCCATGCAGTCGGATGCTGCCAACGCGGCTGCCACCGGGCATCCGTTCATATTCCTCGAGAATCCAAATACGTGGGATGAACGCCTGGGCGCCGATGCGGGCATGTGGGAGGATTGGGGCCTGTGCATGCAACGCGTCTGGAACATTTGCATCGCATCAAACACGATTCCGGGCACGTTTCCATTCGAATGGTCAGATCGCGCGGTTCAGGACCCCAATTCCGCGGCCAGCTACACGAATGACGGCGCCCAGCAACTCTACTATTTTCCGGCCACCAACGTTCGTCTGCTCAAGATGAAAGGGATGGTGGACGCGTTCCGCAACCCGCGACCCAACCTGTACGAACTGCAAATGATTTATTCGCCGGTTCAAATCAGCAATTCACTGACGGTCTCATCCGGCCAGGTATCTTTCCCGATTCAAAACCGTTATTCCTTCACCGATTTGTCCTATTTGACCACCCAGTGGCAATTGGAACGGAACGGTATGACCATCGCCTCCGGCAATACAAACATCGAGATGCCGCCATTGAACAACGGGAGCGCGCAGCTCTCTTTGCCCGCCGCCGCGCTGGCCTATGCGGATACGTTGCGCCTGGATTTCATCCATCCTGATGGCGACGACATTTATGCTTATCAATTCGCGCTATCGAACACGCCGCCGGTTTCAATGATCACCACAAATCTGCCGGCCGGGCTTCCGATACCGCAGTTTAATTTGGTGACCCAAACGAATTACAGTGATCCGGTCTATTGGGAAGAGAGCATTCGTTTTCCAGCCACCTTGACGAGTGTCACCCTTGTGCCGGCAAACGCCACAACACTGGCGCAATTGAATTCGCTTTCAGCCACCGTGATGGGGGGCGTCAATGGAGTGCAGGTCCTGGGAACAATCCAGGCCGGTTACACGAATAATGTTTTTTCATACACGCTCCACTGGACCGGCCCCTCCTGGCCTGTCCAGGAGGTCGGTTGGACCTTCCAAATGCCGGCCGCCTGCACCAATTTCTCATGGAACCGCAATGGACGATGGGCGGTTTATCCGGACTCTGACATTGGACGGGCTTCCGGTATGGCCACACCCGGCACTACCAACGTAGACGTCACGGAAATGGATATCCCCGACGCCTTTGATTTCAATTCGACGAAATATAATTGCAATTGGGCCAGCCTCACGAGCGCCAGTGGCGACGGCCTCCGGCTTCAATTTAGTTCGCAACAACTTTTTGACTGTCGCGCCGGCGGGAACGCCAGCGGGTATTTGCTCTACGCCAATCAGCAGGTGAGTCCCGCCAACGACATCAGCGCTAACATCGTCCCTGATCTGTTCATGACACTGAGCAGCGGCAATGTGCTTCAGGACAGCTTCACCGTCGGTTCCAATTCGAATCTGGTCTCCGCGGCTGCCGGGAGCCTGAACGGTCCGATCAACGTCCTCGTCTCGCCCACCGGAGGTCTCAATGGACATCAGGTGGAACTGAACTTCAACGCCAATGCCAGTTCCGGATATAGCGTCTGGGCCTCTACAAACCTGGTGACCTGGCAATGGGATGGAACAGCCACTCAGGGCGGCTCTGGACAATACGAATTCTTCGACCAATTGGCCACGAATTCGCCGTGCCGTTTCTATCGAATCACCTCGCCTTGATGGGGGGAATGGGAATCGTCCTCGTCCTCCTCCTCGAGGATTGACGATTCACGATTCGCGCGGCTGGTGCTTGAACATTCTCTGGCGCTTGGATGTTGGAGTTTGGATTTTTGCCCACGTAGCCCTACCTTTCCCATTCCACGTGACCTATGCCCGTTTAGGATATAGGATTTCGACACAGAGGCACCGATATGACCAAAGGACGGCTTGAAGCATTTAGTGACGGCGTGTTTGGCGTCGCCATTACGCTGCTCATCCTCGATGTGCGACCGGAGGGCGGCGGCTCCGGCTGGGAAATGCTATCGCACGAATGGCACCATATCCTGATTTACGTTTTGAGCTTTGTCGTCGTAGGCATCTATTGGGTGGCGCATCATCACATGATGCATTTTATCGTCGCGGCAAACCGGACGTTGCTTTGGCTGAACCTGATGCTGCTTCTGTTTGTGGTCTTCATTCCATATGTCGCCGGCCTGTTAAGCGCGACCAAAGCGGACCCATCATCCATTCGCATTTACGGCGCAAACCTGATTCTCATCAATCTCAGCGGCACAGCCCTTTGGGCCTATGCCACGAAAAATCATCACCTGGTCAATCCGAACCTGCCGCCTTCGTTCATAAAGTTTGTCCTGTATTTGCACAACGCTCCCGTTTTGATATACGGAATCGCCATCGCAGTCGCGGCGTGGCAACCGACCATCAGCCTCGCTCTATTCGCCCTGGTACCCGCCTTTTTCATCCTGCCCAACGCGTGGCGGGAGAAGCGCATCCGTCACGCGATGGAATCATTGCGGGACGACCCTTTACGGTAGGGCGTTGCTCCTGCAACGCCGTCTTACTTGCCAGACTGAATATTGGCGTCCGAAAATACTTGCATTTATAATCAAAGACATTATATATATTGCTGCAATTTAGCGACGCCGTGAAAGCAAGAGCATCAATCATCTATTATTCACTATCCGGTCTGGTTATTGCCGGGGCAACGCTGCTGGTGTGCGCAAGCGCATCGGCGCAAAATCTATTTGTCGGTTGCTACGGCACCCAAACCATTACTGAAATTCCAGCGTCCGGGGCAAACGTCGTCATCGCCGGCGGGTTGAACTATCCCACGGGGCTGGCCTTCGACAAAAAAGGCAATTTATTTGAATCAGACCAGTTCAGCGGCAACATTTATGAATTTGCCGCCGGAACCTGGGCCCAAACGACCTTTCAATCGAGTTTAAACCAGCCCAGTAATCTTGTCTTTGATCCAGCCGGAAACCTGCTCGTCAACGTTGTCGGGGACCAGATACTGAAATTTACTCCTGACGGACGTGAGAGCGTTTTCGCCTCAGGCCCGAATTTCTCCGGGACGATTGGAATGGCCATCGACAAGGATGGCGGCGTGTTTGTCGGAAATATCAATGGCGGCGCCGCCGACGCGAGCTATGTCATCCAGATTACACCGGGCGGAAAGCAAAGCGTTTATGCGTCCGGCATTAGCTATCCGAGCGGCATGGCCGTTGATAGTGACGGCAATTTGTTCGTAGCCAGCGGTAACGGATTCGGCACCATCACCAAAGTTACTCCGGACGGCCAGCAAACCATCTTTGCCTCCAACTTGAATCAACCGGCTCCGCTCGCTTTCGATCAAAATGGCGATCTCGTGGTCGGGGACGAAGGAGCCAATCAAGAGCCCGGAGACATTACCGTATTCGCACCCAATGGAACGGTGCTCACTGTTAATACCTCTGTGTCCAAACCGACCTCGCTCGCGTTCCAGGGCATGCGCCTCCCACCGCACAAAACGCCGACGCGATGATTGCTCGTGCCGGAGGCACAACCGGAAAGTAGCCAGACACGGAGTGTCTGGAACGTCCAGACAGTTCACCCGTCCTGAAAGGACGGTTCCACCGCCGTGTTTTCGGCGGTTTTCAATGAATCAACGGTTTCTCAACGCTTTCTTAACAGTTAAGTAGCGTTGCCCGTTAAGAAAATGAAAACCGTCAAAGATGGGAAATTTCCCGTTACCGTTACCGAGGGCGGCGTGTCCGCCAAAATCCGCCGAATCATTCAAATCAAAAAAGGCAAAAATTACGTCCTTTATGTGGCTGATTACATCCTGCTTGGAAAGCGAAAACAGGTTGGCCGCAGCACATTCGATGAGGCAAAACAAATTGCTCTAAACGCCTGCCGGGAAATCTCCCGTGGCAATCACTTGTCGTTGACGCTTGCCAACGATGACCGGCTGACATATTTGCGGGCAACCGAAGCGTTGGCCCCGACCGGCGTCAAATTGGACACGGCGATTGCCGATTACCTTCATGCGGTCAAGATGCTGCCTGGCGGCACAACCCTTAAAGAGGCGATTGAATTCTTTCGCCGTCGAAATCCTGATTCGTTGGAAAAGCGAACCGTCCGGCAAGCTGCCGATGAATTTCTGGTAGCCAAACGTGCGGCCAAAGTATCGGAACATCACATTACCAATTTGGAAGGCCGCCTGGAGAGCTTTAGCACGGCATTCAATATGAGCATCGCGGATGTTGCCGCAAAGGAGATTCAAGGCTGGCTGGACAAGCTGCCGGTCAAAGGACAAACCAAGCGCAATTATCTCAAAGCCGTCTCCGCGCTGTTCGCCTTTGGCATTCGTCAAAAATACCTCCCCAAAGACGCGATGGATGAAATCAAATCCATCGAACCGCCCAAAGAGGAATCGTTTGAAATTGAAATATTCACGCCCTCTGAAATGCGGGAACTTCTGGCGGCAGCCAAGCCGGAAGTAGTTCCGTTCCTGGCGATTGGCGGATTTGCGGGACTGCGGACGGCTGAAATCATGCGGCTGGACTGGAGCGAGATTCACCTTGCGGAAAAGTATATCGAGATTAAGGCAAAGAAAGCCAAAACCGGGTCGCGGCGTCCTGCTCCGATCACTGATAACCTGGCCCAATGGCTTGCGCCTTACGCGAAGGAATCCGGCCCGGTGGTCACTGAAATCAATTACGATGAGTTGGTTAAAGCGGTGAACGCCAAAGAACTTGAGGGCAAAGACCCGGCGACGGTCAAACTGTTTGAATGGAAACACAACGCGCTGCGCCATTCGTTCTGTTCCTACCGGCTGGCAGCAATTAAGAACGTTGCCCAGGTATCGCACGAAGCGGGGAACAGTCCGCAAATGATATTCAAACACTATCGGCAATTGGTGAGCGAAACGGACGCGGCCAGATGGTTCAGCATCACGCCGGAAAGAGCGGTAAACCGGTTTAAAATTCGTAGTAGCGTCTTTTCGCTATCTGCTTTAGGGACTGCGTGTGGAGCGGGGCGAAGTCAAGGGACGGTTGCCGTTGGGCTGTCTGCAATGGGCAACGGATACGCGCAGCTATCGCACGCGGTAGGCGTGAAGGTGTTCAGGAATTAGTCCGGCGATTATCAGCGCCGGAAATTGCCGCGTAAAAACGTTGGTGGGCTAACGGCCTCCTGAACACGGTGACGCTTTCTTCGCCGGTTATCCGGTCGGTAGCGGGTATCGGCGAGAGTGGAGAAAGACACTGCTGGTAAGACACATGAAAAAACGGGATGGTGCGAGGTCGCTGGAGTTGGAAACACCAGGCGGTGTGAAGATTCGGCGGGACACGCTTTGCGATGAGACATCCTCACCGGGCCAAAACAGGCTCCTTGTATGCGGTCACTGTGCTGGCGACAACGGCATAGACCACGTTTAAATTGCAGGCGGTTTGAACCATCTCCAAACGGAGACGATAAATCTGCGAACAAGGGAACTAGAACTGTCGGCCCTGGTGATAAAACGCCAAAGCTATTGTGGCGCGTGTCAAAGTAAGCGGATTCCTTGCCGGAGGAGCGAGCGGGTGGGCGCGCCAGCGCCCGCCCGCCGCCCTCCGGCAAAGGCTCCTTGTAGATGAGCTATGCCAAAATTCCTTCACCGTATTGCCCTTGCCAAAGGTGATGAGGTTTCATTTAAACGCGCAGAACCTCCGGCGCTCGAAGGTTTGCCAACCCCAACTTGGGGCCTGAAGTTTTTTGCGTCCGCGTATCAGCGCCTGTTCGCGCAATCGTCATTGTCGCGGCGCAACGATAAAAATAAGCCTGAACCGTGAGTTCCCGGCGTGTGTCAAGGCCTTAACATCGTTTGCGCGCTCTGGTGCGGCGAAAACGGAAGTTCGCTTCTGCTTTCTCTATTGTGTGTCGGGCTCGGCTGAGACGCGCCCTTAAACGCGTTTAAAATCCTAATAACTGTCCCGGATCACGTGTTCGCGTCGCGCTTAACCGCATTGAAGTTGCGAGTTCTAGTGCGGCTGTGTTCATTTTGCAAGAAATGCATTTCCTCCTGAATTGTAAATTCTTTCGTAATTTTGCTTTCGTGTATTGTCGCGATTCCATCCGGCAACGCTATGCTATATTCCCTGGTTTTGGGATCGAACGCTTTCCATCTGACGAGTTCGTTCGTTTCGATTACTTTTATTATTTCCTGTCCCACGCCTTGAGAACTGCCGAATTTGCTAAGTCTGCGATGGTTCATGATTCTCGTGTGTTTAATAAACCAGTACCATCACTGTTGCGGCCTGTGTGTTTTTCACAATGTCCTCGAAATTTTCGTCAGTGGTATTCGGCACCCTGAGATTATTCTCCACTGCCGGTACAGATTCGAGGAAACTCAAAAGAAAGCTGCTCTTTACTGCGTAATTCACATTTTCTGGCAGTACGCCGCTGGATGCCAATGCTGTTGCCGCGTCCAATTTCGCTGATACGATGCCTATTACATTTCCGTGTTCGTCCACGAGTGCGCCGCCCGAATTGCCAGGTTGCACCGGCACGCTTATTTGAAAATACCGAGCGTCGTCCGCAGGGCCGGACAATGATGCGATTTCTCCCTTGGCCAGCTTGGGCGAAAATCCTTGGAGTCCTGGATCGGGGAAACCCACCGTGGCCACCGTGCTGCCAAGAGCCACGGTTCGGCTGGGCGCGAGAGGCAATGCTGCAAACTGCCCGTTTGCCTTCAAAAGGGCCAAATCATCCCCTACATCCGTCTGCACGACTTGGGCATCCACGATGCCGGCGCCAGTTAGCAACCGCACCCTCGCCGCATCCTTGACGACATGAAGATTGGAAATTAAATAGCCATTGGCCGTGATAAAAAAACCTGTTCCTGTAAAAGTTGGATTGTCAGCGAGAACAGGCGGGGTCGAGATAGAATTTGTATCCGGCATTTCTTCGTGTGGCACAAACGATGCCGCTTCACGTTGAGCTTCGGCAATTTGTTCTGGCGTCATTTCGTCGTGGAATTGTTCGCGGACTTCTGCCGCCTCCTCGTCTCCTTGCGCTGCCGCTAGGGCCAACCATTTGTAAGCTTCGACAAAATTTTCAGGTAATCCCTTATCGCCCAAATAATATGCTACACCAAGCTTATCTTCAGCCGGGAAAAAACCTTGCTCAGCGGCTTTTCGATACCATTTTACTGCTTCGGCGTTATCTTGGGAAACCCCCTGTCCCTGTGAGTACAAAACGCCGAGCATACATTGCGCTTGACGTTGATTCTGATCAGCGGCCGTTTTAAACCATTTGAACGCTTCGCCAAAATCCTTTTTTACGCCTTGGCCGTTGAAATACAGAAATCCGATATGGTATTCAGCGTTGACATGGCCTTGTTCAGCAGCTTTTCGGAACCATTTAGCAGCCTGTTTATAGTCTCGCGCAGTACCTTTTCCGAGGTCATAACAGATGCCTAAGCTATATTGCGCTTCGGTGAGACCTTGCTCGGCAGATTCTCGCAACCATTTAAAAGCCTCTGCGAAGTTTGTGTTTACTACAATGCCATTTGCATACATAGTTCCAAGGTTATATTGAGCCAATCGGTTTCCTTGGTCCGCTGCTTCTTTGTACCATTTTAGCGCGTCAACATAATCTTTATTTTCATAATAATAAATTCCCAACGTGAATTGAGCTTTTGCATCTCCCTTTCCAGCTTGCGTTTGAATGTTCTCGATTAAATTTGTGTCGCCCTGTTGAGCGTACAATTGGACCTGAGCGAACAGAGCGAGAATCATGAAACTGGTCAAAAGATGTTGGATCTTCATTTCGTCATTTTATCTTTTTTTACCCATGAGGATTCTCTCGAACAATTGGTTAAACTCTATTCGTCCTCGCTCATCCAGTGCATGAGCAGCAATTAACGATGTTTTGCCGGTAGTTTGATTTGAAATGACCAAATCGATTTCGCCAAAACTAGTCGGATACTTTCCCGCCCAAATCACAAAGCTTGAAAGCACTCTCAAAAGATTTCGTTCGTCGTCGTCGAGGCCAAATTTTATCGATTCGAGTAGCATGACCGGTTTGTGATTTGTCCAGCCACTTTTGTTCTTATATTCAGTAAATTCGGCCCCAGATGTTATTGGATTGTGCTTTATCACGAGGGCCTTTATAGCGTTTTCAATTGCGTATCCGTAAAGAAGCGTAGCTGGTATAGCCAAGTCGGCGCGTGGCGTTTGGTGAACATTAGTCCGAGTTTTAGACCTAGAGAACAAAATATCTGCAGCCTGTTTCATCAATCGGGCATAACCAAGCCACAAACCTGGTGTACACATAACTCCGTGGAGATCTTTTAGCATGGCAAGTTGGATTGTTGAAAACGGTTCCATATTCTCAATTCAAACGCGATTTTCATACCACGAGTTTAGTCGGTTTCATTTGGCTGGCAAGTTTGGGAATTTGTCATGCTATCCAGAGGGGTGAATCCACAGCCCAGCATTCCAAATCCATTGCCTTTCAATGGGACCGCCATCTTGCACGATACTGCCACTTGAATCGCCCGGTCGAGCACCCGCCGGTCTAGTCCATTTTACGAGAAAGCAATCTGGCTGGCGTGTGATAGTCAAATCCTTAACCTTACCAGCGACTAAAAAATAAGCGTCTCCAAGCCGCCCGTAAAAGAGCCTCGATCCATTTTCCGTTTTGCGAGCTCTATTCGCGTTCTTGCCTGATGCGGATTTATTAATGTTCGAAAATATTTCGTTTGGTGGGAATAGGGCGGAATTCCAAAATACGCATTGCATGAAAATGAAAACTTTTTCACAGCCATCCCACAGGATTTAGAAAAAAGCTGGAATGTTTTGTGTAGTCCTGCCACACGGCAGGGATGAAAAAAGACACCAACAACATTCCAGCCGCCTCAAAGTTGAGCCTGTTGCGGCAAATTTGCAACTTCATT
>DASYYL010000010.1:0-3756 GCA_035933915.1 Verrucomicrobiia bacterium | reverse complement strand
GCACATCATCCTGATGCAAGAAATGCAGGAAATCCGTTTCCACCGCCAGTTCCAAAGCCCGGTTGTGGTTCGCCAAAAGACCAAGATTGTGTTCGTTCAGCCGATATTCACAACGCAGCCCTTTAAAACCGGTGACAATTTCCTTTGTCCGATCAGTCGAGCAATCGTCCAGCACGATTACCCGGTCCGGCGGTCGGCTTTGGCGCGCAAGGGAATCGAGCGCTTCCGGAAGATGCCATTCTCCGTTGAAAACCGGCATCACTGTTGTTACCACAGCCATGAAAAGTCAGTTCAGGATTTCATCCTCATAATCGCTCAAACGTCCCCGGAAAGTCTTGATAAAATAATCAAGACGGGGATTCCGCATGACTTTGGCGAACAATTCCCGGTCGCTGATTTTGCGTGTGCGACGGATCAACTCACGCTGGGCACGAATCTTTCCGAGCCGCCGGCAACTTGATAAAAGCGCATGCCAATGGGCTCCCAACACGGAAGTTTTGCCCGTCAGCGCGGCCAGTGTCGTGCTCGCGAAGAAGACCAGGAAATAGCCGGGCATGATCCGCCAGAGCGATCCGGCCGATAAATTGGCCAATAAGCCAAAGGTCTGGTTGGCTAAATACTGCCGTAGGGCGAAGCCACTTGTTTGCGTGCGTTCCGAAGTGGCCCCTTGAAGGTGCTGGATGGTGGAACTGTGGACAAAATGCACTTCAAATCCTGCCAGCCAGGCGCGATGGCAAAAATCAGTTTCCTCATAGTAACAGAAAAAATCCTCGTTGAACAAATAACCTCCGGTGGCGGCAATCAGTTCCCGGCGAAACAGCAAACAGGCGCCTTTGACGGTGAAAACGGGGTAGCTGCGATTGTATTTCTGCGCATCTTGCTTCCAATAACCATAATGATAAAGAAAGCCGAAGCGGGTCAGAAAGGAGCCGCAAATATCCAGGGCATTCCCATGCCGACTCAAAATCAGCTTGCCCTGCACGATTCCAACCCGGGGGTGTTCGTAAAGATACTCCACCAGCGGCTCAAGGAAGTGAGGTGTAACGATGGTGTCACTGTTCAGCAGGAGCACCATTTGCCCGCGGCACGCCGGCAGCCCCAGATTATTCCCCCCCGCAAACCCGCGATTACGGTCACTATGTACAACATGAACAGCCGGGTGCTGTGCCAGCACCTCGGCCGAAGAGTCGGTGGAGGCGTTATTCACTACGACCACTTCAAACCGAGGATAAGTCACCCGCTGCAGTGATTCGAGGCAGTCTTGCAACACTTCCGCACCGTTATAGTTCACGATCAAAATGGAAACCAGCGGCCATTCTCGTGTCACGGGAATCGGAGGAGAGGTTGGGAGCACCATGGTTGAGGTGTCTGAGAGAGTTGTATTAGTAAAGCAACCGACAGTAATATTCCCAAATTCTAAAATAACTCAACCCGACAAGTCAAGTTCAGCAATCAAGCCGGCCACCTCGATTCACCGCGGATTCATATTTCCGCACCCCCGGTTAGCTGCCTTTTCGGACGGGCTGGGTGTTCGCGGTACTCGCCTGCGTGCTGGCCGGCTTTGGGGGCGGACTTGCAACCGCTCCTGGCAAGGGTTCCTGTGATTCAGACGGTTCCCGCAAATCTCCGGGTGGCATTCACAACTCATGCCCGTCCCCGCCACCATCGCATCCGGATTTTTTGTTCTTCAATTTGCAGCCTGTAAGCCCAAATGTTTGAAAACCTACATTTCTGAAAAGTTGAAGCTTGGCATCATAACTCTCAATCAAACAAAGTTAATTGTCGCATTGGCAGGAATGGATTGAAATTTCGCGATCACAGCTTTATGATGGGTTAAGGCATGAATCCAATTGTCAGCCTCATCATTGTCAATTACAACTGCAGGCCGTGGTTGGACCGTTTCTTCTCATCATTGCGGGCACAAACGATTTTGGATCGTTGCGAAACCATCATCGTGGACAACTCTTCCAAGGATGGCTCGGCAGAGATATGCGAACAGGCAATGAAAGGGTGGCCCAACGGGCGCTTTCTGCCTACCGGCGGCAATTACGGATATGGCGGCGGCTGCAACTTCGGTGCGCGGGCGGCGCGGGGCAAATACCTCTTTTTTTTGAATCCCGATGTCTGGTTTGAAAGCGATTGTCTCGAGGCACTCGTCCGCCAGGCTGAATCATCGCCCGCCAAGGTTTTTTCTGCAGTCGAGCTTGGCTACAACGATGAAAACTTCGTGGCCGGCACCCATGATCAGGGCGGACCGGGCTTTGACATTTTTGGCTGTCCCACCTCGCTTTCGCCGCGGCGCAAAATCGAGCAGCCCTTTATCGTCGGCAGTTTTTTTTTCATTCAACGAGAACTGTTTCAGAAGTTGGGCGGGTTTGACCGGGAATTTCTCGTATACGGCGAGGAGATGGACCTGTCCTGGCGCGTGCACATCGCTGGGGAATCCATGGAACTGGTTCGTGCCGCGGGCGTGCACCACGCCGCTGCCGGCTGCACTGATCGAACCGGTGGAACGACAGGATTCCGCCGGTTCTACGCGAACCGCAACCAGCTTATTACCATCCTCAAAAATGCAAATGGCCCGCTGCTGTTGCTGGTGTTCAGCCACATTACCCTCATTACGGCTGAGGCCATCGCCGGGTCATTGCTGGCACGAACGCCTTCATTTCTTGTTTGGTCCCTGTTCAAACCGGTGGCCGATTGCTGGCGGTTGCGCGGTTACATCTTGTCCCAGCGCAGAGCCATCCGAAGTTATCGCCAACGCGGCGATTGGTGGATGGTCCGCCATTTTTTGCGTCCTGGTTTTGGCCATTGGGGAGACATCAAAGGATTCTTGCGATGGAAGATCGCGATTGACAAATCGACCGTGCCGCCCAAAACAGACAACGTTCCGCAGGACGATGACCAGTTGAAAGTCAGTCCATGATTCATACTGAAAACCATTGTTGCCTGCCCGGTCATTGTGGGCTGGCAGGCTGACCGATGTCTCGGATTCTAGTTACCGGTGGCACTGGTTTGCTTGCCTACGCTCTGGCCAAGTTTCGAGCGGCAGACCGGCAGATGATTTTCCTGAGGCACGAGGACTTTGATCTTGTTGATTCGGAACAAATGCTGCGGCAGTTGGATTTCATCGTTCCTCAGGCGGTCATCAACACGGCCGCCTACAACCTGGTTGATCGTTGCGAACAGGCGCGTGAGCTGTCTTGGGTCGTCAATGCAAAAGGTCCGGAGGTCCTGGCTGAGATCTGCGCCGCGAGGAATATTCCCCTGGTTCACTACGGCACGGATTATGTTTTCGACGGCGCAAAAAAAGCTCCTTATTCGGAGACGGACGAACCTAATCCGCTGAACCATTATGGCCTGGGCAAACTTGCGGGTGAGCGGGCCGTGCTTGCCGCCTCTCCGAGACATCTGGTCCTGCGCACGAGTTGGGTGTTTGGCTGGCACCCGACACAGGCGAAGACCTTTGTCCACACCGTGGTGAACGCCGCCCGCGGCGACCGCACGCTGAAAGCCACGACCGACCAGGTTTCTGTTCCCACGTTTGCCGGCGATCTGGCGCAGTGGACGATCGAACTGCTTTGTTGTGGTGCCGCTGGCCTGTTTCACGCCGTGAACGACGAAGGTGTGAGCCGTTTCGACTGGGCAAAAATCATTCTGGAGGAAGCGGTGCGAGCCGGTCTGCTTTCCGCCGCGCCGCCGGTGGAGCCGGTGTTGAGTTCGTTGTTCAATTCCACAATGCGCCGCCCCGATTAC
>DASYYL010000241.1:0-5624 GCA_035933915.1 Verrucomicrobiia bacterium | reverse complement strand
CATGCCGCCCGGATGGGACGGCGTAGAAACCATTGACCGGCTCTGGAAAGTCTATCCGCCCATCCAGGCCGTGGTCTGCACGGCCTATTCGGATTATTCCTGGCACGACATCATCGGGCGGTTCGGTCACACAGACAATTTATTGATTTTGAAAAAGCCGTTTGAAACGGTTGAGGTCCTGCAACTGGCGCACGCGCTTACGCGGAAATGGGCGCTGGGACAGCACGCGCGACTGCGAATGGACGAATTGGAAAAAATGGCGCAGCAGCGAGCGGAAGAATTGGTTAAAGAAGTGCAGGCGCGCGCGCAAGCGCAAACCGCTCTCCTGGCCTCGGAAGAAAAGTTCAGCAAAGCATTTCAATCCAGTCCCATGCCGATGGCAATTCAAAGCCGGGGCGATGGACGGTTCCTGGCCGTCAATTCGAGCTTCACGGCCCTGGCCGGATATTCCGCCGAACAAATCGTGCATCGAACCGGCGATGAACTGAATCTATGGAAAGACAAGGCGGCGCTAAATGCGGGTCTTCAGCCGGAAGGACGGCTCCGCAACCATTCGTGCGTGCTGCTGAGGAAGGATGGCGAAGAACGTGACGTCGTGCTCGGCGCCGAGCCGCTCACGGCCGATGCGCAGCCGTGCCTGCTCATCGTCGCGGAGGACGTCACAGAAAAACTGAAACTCGAAGCGGGACTGCGTCAGGCGCAGAAACTCGAAGTCGTAGGACGGCTGGTCGCCGGCGTGGCCCATGAGTTCAACAATGTCCTGGGCGTGATTCAGGGCCATGCCAGTCTCTTGCAATCCCAATTAGCCGGGGAAAAACGTGCGACGACCAGCACCGAGCGGATTCTCCAGGCCACCACGCGCGCGGCGAATTATACGAAGCAATTGCTGGGCATCACCCGGCAGCAACCGATTGTCCTGAAGGCCGTGCACCTTTCAACCTGCGTCCAACGCGCGCAGCAACTATTGGAGCAGGCGCTGGGCGAAGACTACCGGCTCGCCGTATTGCTGGACGACAAACTCCCGCCGGTTTGCGCTGATGAGTGCAACATGGAACAGGTCCTGATCAACCTCGTCTTGAATGCGCGGGACGCGATGGCGGGAGGTGGCGACATCACCATTGCCGCGCAACCGGTCGACCTCACGGATACTTATATCCTGCGACGCGGTGGAACGAAGACGAACGAATTCGTGCGCCTGACCGTTAGCGATCGCGGCAAGGGCGTTCCACAGGAGATTGCCAGCCATATTTTTGATCCATTTTTCACCACCAAAGAAATCGGCAAAGGCACCGGCCTGGGCCTCTGGATGGTGCAAGGCATTGTGCGCCGCCACGGAGGCTGGATCGAGCTCGTCAGCGAGGTGGGCAAAGGCTCGGAGTTCAAGATATTTTTGCCGGTATGGACCGGTTCGCCGCCGGAAACGGATGACGAAGATGAAATGGATACCGCCATCGCCCTTGCCGCTGGTCGTTCTATCACACCCGCGCACGATGGCAACGGCCACTCTCCGGTCCATGGGCACAATCGTCATTCGGGAGCCCCCAAAACAACTTCCGGTGGATAGCAAATTAGCGTATCAACTCATCCTCGTCCTCATCGTCATCCTCTTTGAGTTCGAGGATAATTTTGGTGCCGCGCGGCAGATCATTGGCTGGCGAAATTTCGTAGCCGCCCATACCTTCGCTCGTCCATTGCCACCCCTGTTCGTCGGGGGCCAAAGATCGCGTCTGAACCGTGACCTTTTTCGCCACCATGAAGGCGGAATAAAAGCCTATGCCGAATTGCCCGATGTGATTGATATCCGGCTTTTTATTGTTGGCCAATTGGTTAAGAAATGCTTTGGTGCCCGAATGCGCGATGGTGCCCAGGTTTTCTACCCATTCGTTGCGAGACATGCCGCACCCGGTATCAGTGATGGTGATAGTGCCCGTCTTGTCTTCGGTGAGGATGCTGATACCGGGTGCAACGGCAGGTTGACAGACCGGTTGGTTGGATGGTTGATGGAAACGAAATTTTTCGCAGGCATCGGCGGCGTTGGAAATAAGTTCCCGAATAAAAATTTCTTTGTCCGTGTAGAGCGAATGGATGACAATGTCCAGCAGTCGCTGGATTTCGGCCTGGAAATGATGCAATTCCTTCTCCATAAAATATTCCTGGAACTATGAAATACTTTGTTCGACGATTTTAAGCCATTCACTAAAACCGGCGTCTTTGGTTACGCTTAAATTGTAATCGTGTCCCAACCGGAACCACGCGACTGATTCTTTTACGGTGATAAGCTGCCGCGAACCTTGAGAATCATTAGTTCCACCGCTGCGGGTCAAATAAAGTTTACCGTCATCTCCAATGTTCAGATGATGCGGCACGGTCAATTGGCCGGGATTTTCATAGCGCATTACCGGGGACAAAATGATCGGCGCGACCGATTTTGTCCTATGCGGTTTGGATGTTTTCTTTTTCATCAAAGGAATCGTTGTCGTCTATTCTTTTGGACTCATCAGGCAATAAAATTTTCTTTCTCGTTGCGAGCTTTATTCCATTCAACTGTTAATGGCGAATCTTCAACCAGCCATCGGAGAATCCAATTCTGGAATACCGCGCAAAGTCCATGCGTCGGCCCATGCAGAACGTGCCGTGCCCGAAGTCCATTTTCTGGCCGCTCGCGGGCGGGCCGAAATTCCGGTGCCCATCGAGGCGTGTTCAATTTTATCCTGATCCAAAGTCGAAACCGAATCACTGGGGTTCTCCATCATCGAATTCCTCAAATTCGTCGTAGTATTCATAACCCATACATCCTTTAAAATTTTTTGACAGCAAATCATCAAACGGCGTTTAACCAACCCGGTTGGGACAGGCCGCCCACCCCCTGCGGACTGCCCCACTATTAGCAAGAGATGCTACGGATTCGTTCGCTCCCCGCTAATCCAGGTCTTCTCCGCCTCCGGGTGGGACCTTTGTTTTTTCTTTTTCTTGAACTTCAGTAATCAGACACTCGGTTGTCAGTAATAAGCCGGCGATGGACGCGGCGTTTTGCAGCGCGGTGCGGGTGACCTTTTTGGGATCTACCACGCCAGCTTTCACCAAGTCTTCGTATTCGCCCGTGGCGACATTGTAGCCTTCATTGCCGTTGCGGTGTTCGACTTCCTCGACGATCACCGAGCCTTCCACCCCAGCATTTCTTGCCAATTCGCGGGTGGGACATTTCAAAGCCCGTTTGATGATGTCCCGCCCGGTGCGTTCATCTTCGTCCTTGACCTTGAGGCTTTCAACCACCGGTACGCATCTGACCAATGCCACTCCGCCACCAGGCACAATACCCTCGCCTTTCATCCGCGACTGCGGGAGGATTGAATCCTCCCGCAGGAGGAACATCAGCGTTCCTCAACTGACCAGGTTCAACTGACCTTCACTTCGATTTGTTTGGGCCGGGACTTTTCACTCTTGGCCAGGCGAACCCGCAATACGCCGTCCTTGAATTCGGCATTCACGTTATCCTGTTCGGCGTCGTCAGGAATCCCGAAGGTGCGCTCGAACCGCCCGTAATACCGTTCCACCCGATGGAACTTGCGGCCTTTTTGCTCCTTTTCGGCTTTGCGCTCGCCGCAAATGGTCAAGGTGCCATTTTCCACCGTCACTTTGACGTCGTCTTTTTGGACTTCGGGGAGTTCGACCTTGATCAGGTATTCCTTCTCATCTTCAATGACGTCCACCATCGGCGCCCATTCAGGCACACTGATGTTTTCTTCGCCATTGGTAAGGCTGCTGCGACGGAAAAGATTGCCCTCCAAAAGAGAGGACATCCGCCGTTGTACGTCTTCCATTTCCCGGAAGGGATTCCAACGAATCAATGTATTCATAACTTAATCCTTTCTTTAAGCAGAGTGTCTAAATTGTGTCACTCAACCGGCTCTGCCTTTTCCGGTTGAGCCTTCAAAAATTTCCCAATGCAAACAACATGCCAAAATTGAAACGCGGAGATTTTTCAAAAAAACAATTATTTTTCGCAATTTTTTATCCTGCCTTTCCGAATAAATGTGACAAAAAGTAACAAATTCGGGCGCGCCAATTTGTCACAATGGCACACATTGGGTTGAACATGATGGAACGTTGAACATTTCAAAAACAGTAATTGTCGTATCCGTTAGGATGGTTATGAGGTTGGTATCTGTATCCATCCCTTGAATTTAAGAATGCCAGGTTGCCGTTACAGCAACCGAACAAAATTGAAGGAAAGGAATGTATATGAGTGCGAACAATAATAAATCAAAAGGATTAGTAATTGGTTTAGTTGCATTGGCAGTGGGTGTGGCCATCGGTGTGGCCGGAACGGAAGTGAGACGTCTAAGCCAAAATCCGCGCAAAACACCCGATACAAATCAAATATCAGTGACTTCGGTTGGGGTGCCCAATCTTTTTGCTGATACAAATCAATGGGACCCGTTTCAGGAAATCCAGAGAATGCAGGCCCAGATGGACCAATCGTTTAATGACATGTTTGAGCAGTTTCGGATGCAACCTCAATTCATCCAGCCGCTCAATCCGAATTATTCATCGTCCATCAATGTTGAAGACTTGAAAGACCGGTATGTCGTGCGGGCTTATCTGCCTGACGCCAAAGCATCTGATGTCCATGTAACGTTGAACGACGGACGAACCTTGAAGGTTGAAGTCAATAATCAACAAAGCGAGAAAAGCGCGCAAACGAATTCCGTGTCGCAGGTATCCGAATGGGGTCAATATGAACAGACGGTTCAACTTCCTACGCCGGTGAAATCAAATCAAATGACCGTTAAACACGACGGCCATGATTTGATTATCACCATTCCCAAGGCAAGTTGAACCAGCAATGTGGTCCGGTGACACACCGGGCCGTTTCCTGAATGGAGCAGATCATGAGCATGGCCTGGTATAATGCTTTAATGCTGCTTCTGGTGCTTGCCGCCCTGATCCTGGCTTATTATCAATTCGGCAGCAGGGCGGACATCAGACGGATTCAATATGACCTTGAGTTATTGCGGATCAGGCATAAAGAGTTCGTTGAAAGCGTCGTCGAAGCTATGGCCGTTGCTTATGAGCAAAGCCGACGGCAGCTCAAGGAAGTCCGTGAAAATCTCCGCGAACTGCAAGAGCAGGCTGTCGAAGGTTTGGAGAAGCAAATCAAAAGCGCGCGCGAACAATTGGATGCATTGGCCCAAAGGCTGGAGGAAAAGGCCCAAGCAGCCAAAGACGTCACATTAAAAACAGCCCAGGGAGTGGAACGAGCCATTGGCATTCGGGTTCGTCGTTTTATGGCGCGGGCGAGTCTTCTTCGGGTGAAAGCCAAGGTCACCCGCGCCGGCAACGCGGCCCGGAAAGCTGATTTTGATCGTGCCGACGGACTTTTGGCGGAAGCTGTGGAGTTGCTGCGGAACGTTCGGGAAACCCTGGACGACGACCGTTCTTACGATGAGCTTTTAAACACCGTGAAAACGGCTCTTTATGAAGCGACGGCGGCGGTTCGCGCTCATACTCAAAATATCCAACCAAAAATCGAAAAGGTTTTGACGGATGCCGACCAGTTTGTCGGTCATTTGGAAGCGGAGGAAGGGCAGGAAGCCAAGCGCCCGTAATAAAATTTTTTTACC
>DASYYL010000227.1:0-19693 GCA_035933915.1 Verrucomicrobiia bacterium | reverse complement strand
CCGGGGCCGCTGGCCACTTTTGCCGTCGCGATGAACAGTTCGTCCTGTTTGGATTTGCGTTTTCCAATTGCCATGTTCATCGGACGTTTCACCCACGAACTTGTTCAATCACGCGCCGGACTTTTTTAACGGGCTGTTAGATATGTTCCTGCGGAGGCTGGAATTTCCACGACGCCGCCGCCGGCACCGTTGGTAAGCCCGCCGATAAAGGCCGCATCAATGGCTTTTTGAATGGCGGTCGTGTTAGTGGTGACGCCATCGCCGACGGCGCCATACGAAAGATTCGTGACTACAACGATGTTATTGTAATTGATTACCGGCCATGAAATTGGAGGGACGGCCACACAAGGGAACGCCAGCCCGAGTAAGGCGATGAAGGGCCAATAAATGATGTTCGATTGATAGGTTTTCATGTTCAGTCATTGAGTCATTTGGTGTTCGATTGGTTCCAAATGGTGACGTCTCTTTTTCTCGATTTGGGCGTGACTCGAAGGCTGGTCATTTTTCCGTCGCGCACAGTGCCTTCGACGGTGGTCTGAAACGGAGCGTGAAGTTTGAAATCCGCGGACCAACCTTTTGGCCAGGCCGGCAGGAGAATGATGCGCTTGCCATCGCACTGCATGAGCATCAGTTCGAGCGTGGTCATGCCCGAACCGCCATTGTCCAAATCGGGAATCCAATCATGGGCCGGTTTCCAAAACCACGGAAATCGTTCATTGCCGAAATTGGAAAATTCGCTGATGTCAGTTTTTTGCGCTTCGTCAGTTAGTCCGAGGACGGCTGATTCTGTGCCGTCTTGTCCCCAACAGGTTTTTTGGAGAAAGCGCCTGGCGGCGTAGGCGGTCCGGACTAATATCAGCCCCGGTTTGCCGACACCATCGAGGCGATAGGGAAACGCGACGTAGAGTTCGGGATTTTCTGAGTTGTGGGTCTTGCCATATTCTTCAGCCGGCAGGATTGTTGGCGAACCTTTTGGATCACCTTTGCCAAATGGAGGGATTTTTCCTTCGGCCGTAGTGCGCCCGAGTGGAATGGGTGGAAGCGCGTTAAATTCCTTTGTCCACGCGTCGCGTTGTTGGGCTGTGCTCAAGTCAGCCGGCAATTGAAGCAGGCGCGGGATCACGGAACGCAGACCGGCGATGTCAGGCGCAGGATTGACCGCAACCAATTGATACGTTTCGAGAGATTGAGCCGGCACGATCCTGATTTTCCCATCGGCATCCCGCGGGTAATGCTCGTCGTAATACGTGACAATTGCATCCGCGAAGGGGACGATCGAATCTCGGGCAAAATCGATGTCACCGGTATTATCGTAATAATCCAGCATTTGGGAAACGACTTCCAGGGACCCTTGAATGTGATAGCGCTGCCAGGTGCTTTGAATGGTGTTGGACGGGTTGTTCCAACCAAAGTCATGCAGGCTCGGCAATCCAAAGAAGAACATCGTTTCCGGATACGAGGCGCCGTCGTGATGATAGTAGAGTTGCGTACGGTCCTTCTCCAACGGCAGCGCGTTGAGATACATATTGAACCAGGGTTTTAGCAGGTCATAGTCGCCGGTTGCGATTAGGGGCCAGTAGAGCAGGCGGTTGTTTTGATTCCAGTAGCAATTGCCCCAGGCGCGATAATCAGGATTGTGGTTGGTGTTTGAGGAGTCCATGCCGTCCGGCATGTCATGGCCCACGGTGAATAAGCCGCCATTAAATTTCACGGGAAACGCGCCGCGCGAGGAGCAGGCCATCATATAACGCTGTATCGCGTACCCTTGCGATACCGTTTCCGCGTCCGAATCTCCAGTCACGTGGACCCAGCTCCGATTCCAAAAGTCCCGCCACCATTGCCGGTGGGCGCGCCACGCAGCGGGCAAGTTGACGGACCGGGCCTGTTGAACGAGAGCGTCCAAATGCGCTTGCCAGTCCTGGACCGAAGCCGCGTTGGTTTCGGTTAGAGCGATTAAGTCCAACTTAAAGTCCCGGCTTGGAGCGGACGAAGTCAGCGTACGGCCATCGGCGCTAATCAAACCTTTTCCGGTCAAACATGCGCCAAAGCAACGATGAAAAAGCGGATCAGGATATTTCGGTACGAGACGCGCAAGATGTTCCTGCTCTAAAACATGAGGATAAATGCTGTTCGTGTTGTAATGATACCAGGTAATGCTGTTCGCTCCCGGCGAAAGCACGGTGTCGGCCTCGAAATCAACCGGCATGGAATCGCTACCCACTTCGTACATGCCGCCTTTATCCGGCGAACGGCCGCGCAACGGATGGGCAGTGCGCCAAAGTTCCAATTTTGCACTCAGGACGGTCGGTTGTCCGAAGTCGGCCGTGATGTGCATTATCGGATTATTCGCGTCCACCCAAATCCGAATCATGTTGCCGGCATATTTAATTTCGATGCTGCCATTTTCCAATTTGAGAGTTTGGCTTACAATGAAAAGACTCTGCATCATTGGGCTTGGCTCCAAATGGATACGCAGGCGCCCCAATTTGACGAGTTTGCCCAGCTCGGTCCATGCATCGGCCTTGGCCAGTAGTACCACAATATCGCCATTCTGTTCAGTCCAGACGTTCGCGGCGATATCGCCGTTGCCGATGGGCATGGAATCGTTCTCATTCGTCCCCGGACTGTTCCACGTGACGTCGTAGCCGCTGACAAAGTGATATCCGTCAGGAGCGGCGTAAATTCTTAGGACTGCGGCAAGGATTATTAAAATGATCGGGAAAGTTTTCATTCGTGGAAAATACAGGCTGCTAAGGCGCCAGTTCGAGCGAAGAATTTTTTACCCGCGTCTGCTTCAGCTTTTCCCCGGAAGCCTGATCAATACGGACGTTGTAGAAGCGGATGTCGTCCGCATCGAATACGGAAGCTCCCAGTTGCGCGCTGATGCTGACGTTTTTGAGCACGCAATTCCGGATCGGCATTTCCGGCAATCCGTCCAGGACCATGGCCTTGCGCGCGCCGTGACAAACAAGATTTTCGATGTAGATGTCACGAAACCGCGGCGTGCCGGCATCGACTGAAGGAGTGGCTTCCGCCTCACCGCCTCTTTGATTTTCGTAGAACATCTCGAAGCCGATGGCGTTTTCGAGGATGTTTTCCATCCGCACGTTCGAAATAAAAATATTCTCAACTACGCCCCCGCGACCACGCGCGCTTTTGAACCGCAGGCCATTGTCCGTGCCGATAAACGCGCAATTGTCCACGTAAATGTTGCGCACGCCGCCGGACATTTCGCTGCCGATGACAAAACCGCCGTGGGCATGGTAAACCGTGCATCCCTCAATCAATATATCTTCGTCAGGAACGCCCATCCGCCGGCCTGCCGCGTCTTTGCCCGACTTCAGACAAATTCCATCATCGCCGGCATCAAATGTGGAATCGCGGACAATCACGCGCCGACATGATTCCACGTCGAGCGCGTCGCTGTTCTGCGCGGCGTATGAATTATGAATGTTGATATTCCGAATCGTCACATCTTCGCACAGGGCCGGATTGACCGTCCAATTCGGCGGATTCTCAAAAGTTACGTTCTCGAGCAATACCTTATGACAGCCAACGAGCCGGACCATTTTTGGACGCAAAAATTGGTGCGCCGGTTCATATTCCTCCAGATTCAGGCAATTGGTTTTTTGCAGCATCATGACCAGCCTGCCGGCTTTCATCGCGTCTTCGCTGGGCCACCAAGTCGTGCCCCGCTCGTCGACGACGCCACCGGAGGCAACAAGCGCTTTCCAGTCTGGCTCGGAAACTTTTTCTTTTTTCATCGGCCGCCAGGCGTCGCCGCCACCGTCGATGATGCCGTCGCCGGTGATGGCAACGTTTTCGAGGCCGATACCGGAAATCGGAGACGTCGAATCCAGCGACTTCTCGCCTTTCATATCGGTTACGACCAGTGGATAGAGATGAAAATCGCGTGAAAATTGGATAAAAGCACCCCGTTCCAAATGCAGGTTTATATTGCTCTGCAATTGAATCGGGCCGGTCAGCCAATAGCCCGGCGGGACAATCAGCTCGCCGCCATCTTCGGCAGAAAGAGCGGCAATTGCCCGGGCAAAAGCCCCGGTATTCAACGTGACTCCATCGCCCACTGCGGCGAAATTCGTCAGATTCACGCTCGTATCGGGGATGACCGGAACAGCCACATCAAAGTGGACTCCGGCGGCGGAAACGCCAGCGGCATGCAATGCCATAAAGACAATGACCAGGGAAAAGAGGATATTACGGAGCCGGTCCGGACGACGCATTTTTTTCATGGTTGCGGGTTTTATGAGAACCAACATTAACCGATTCAGCGATAAAATTTTCCACGACTTTCTGCAAAAAACCATGAAATTCCTGCCAAGCCCTCCGTGGTATTAACGAAGGTGAATGGCACGCATCCGGCGTTTGGTGTCCAGCCTTTGGGCTTCTCCGGGAGCCGGTAGGGACGCGCTGCGGCGCGTCCTGGCCCACCGGCAGGTCGTTCCTGTCGTTGGTTCGTGCAAACCGCCCAAGTCATAATTTTCAGTGTCCATTGCAGTAATTTAATGCTCCGCAAAATGGACAACGGGCTTTGCAACGGATAATTTCTTAATAAAATTAACACATTTTAGAAGCCAATAGACACCCAGCGTGTGTTTACGGCCTGATGAATTAAGATGAACAATGCCGCGCGCGTATGCCGATGCCATACGTATGCATATGGCGGAAGACAGGTTACCCGATTGGGATGAATACGATAGTTACACCTGGAAAAGAATCGTTGGTTGTAAGAAGAAGCGGAAGATTTCGCTGGGTCATCTGCGCGTTGCTGTTTTTTGCCTGCACGGTGAATTACATGGACCGACAGGTGCTAGGGTTGCTCAAGCCTCTCCTGTCGCAGAAATTTTCCTGGTCGGAAAGCGATTATAGCCGGATGGCCATTTTATTCCAGGCGGCTTATGCCATCGGACAGGTTGCCTTCGGGCCAATTATCAACTGGATAGGGACCAAAAGCGCCTATGCTTTTTCCGTTTTACTGTGGAGCGGCGCGGCGATGTCGCACGCGTTTTGCCGCACCGTCGGCGGATTTTCGGCGGCGCGATTCGCGTTGGGCCTGGGCGAATCGGGGAATTTTCCCACCGCCATCCGGACGGTTGCGGAATGGTTCCCGGCAAAGGAGCGGTCAGTCGCAACGGGAATTTTCAATACCGGCTCGAATATCGGGGCCATTTTTGCGCCGGTGATTGTGCCGCTGATTGTTGCGGTCTTTGGCGGCTGGCAGGCGGCTTTTATCACCCTGGCGTGCGCCGACCTTGTCTGGCTGGGGTTCTGGCTGGGATTGTATAATCCGCCGGAAAAATCCGGGCACGTCGGAGCGGAGGAACTGGCCCATATCAACAGCGGCACGGCGCCTGCCGCCTCGGCAAAGATTTCCTGGCTGAAATTATTGCGCTATCCCCAGGCATGGGCCTATTACGGGACGTGTGTGCTGGTGGGACCCGTTTGGTGGTTCTATGGGTTTTGGCTGCCTGACTTCTTTAACCGGAAGTTTCACCTGGACCTCAAGCAATTCGGGCCGCCATTGGTTGCCATTTACACGATCACGGCCCTGGGCAGCATCTGTGGAGGCGGCCTGTCAGCATACCTGTTAAAACGCGGGTGGTCGCTGAATTGGTCGCGCAAAGGCTCGACGCTCTTGTTTGCCTGCTGCACGCTGCCGGTGATACTTGCGCCGCGCGTGGGAAGTCTTTGGCTCGCAGCGGCATTCTTTGCTCTCGCCGCAGCCTCTCACCAGGGTTGGTCGGCGACGATGTATTCCGTCGTGGCGGATATTTTTCCCAAACCCGCCGTGGCGTCCGTGGTCGGCATCGGTGGGACACTGGCCTCGCTGATGTCCATGGCATTCTTTTATTTTGTCGGCCACGTCCTGCAGGGCGAAGGCTCTTATAAAAATATCATGTTAATGTGCGGCAGCGCGTACGTACTCGCCTGGCTGATTTTTCACATCGGCGCGCCGCAGATCAAACCCGCTCGCATCGAATAATTTCCATGACCGTGGTTTCAACTCAACTCCAGGCAACGGCAGCCAATTCGGCTTCTTTCCCGTGGCACCCGGATTGTGGTGACGGCACGTACCGGAACCCGGTCATTTACGCCGATTATTCCGACCCCGATGTCATCCGGGTCGGCGGCGATTTTTACCTGACCGCGTCCAGCTTCAACTGCACGCCCGGGCTGCCCATCCTGCACTCGAAAGACCTGGTAAACTGGCGAATCATTGGTCATGCCCTTGAAAACCTTCCACATCCCCGATACGCCCGGGTGCAGCCCGGTTGCGGGGTCTGGGCGCCGGCGATTCGCTTTCACGCCGGGAAATTCTGGATCTTTTTCCCAATGCCCGATGAAGGCATCTATGTCGTCACCGCCAGTGATCCCGCCGGCAAATGGTCAAAGCCGCACCTGCTCCAAAGTGGCAAAGGACTGATTGATCCATGTCCGCTTTGGGATGACGATGGCCGTGCCTGGTTGGTCCATGCCTACGCGCATTCGCGCGCCCGCATGAAGCACATCCTTCGCGTGCGGCCCATGGCCCCGGATGGCTCGAGATTGCTCGGGCAGGGCCAAATCGTTTTTCATGAGCCGGAAAAGCATCCTACCCTCGAAGGCCCGAAATTTCTGAAGAAGGACGGATGGTATTACATCCTTGCGCCCGCCGGCGGCGTGACCGACGGCTGGCAGGTCGCCCTGCGCTCCCGCAATATTTACGGTCCTTACGAAGACAAAATTGTCCTCTCCCAGGGCAGCACTCCGGTCAACGGTCCCCATCAGGGCGCTTTGTTGGACGCGCCAAATGGCGACTGGTGGTTTGTGCATTTTCAGGACGCCGGTGTCTACGGGCGGGTGAATCATCTACAGCCGGTCATTTGGCGGGACCAATGGCCGCTCATGGGCGCGCAAAACGGAGATGGCATCGGCGAGCCTGTCCTGCATGCCGCCAAGCCCGTAGAGAGCGGCCCCCTGCTCATTCCGCAAACGTCGGACGAATTCAATTCGTCTCAGTTGGGGCTGCAATGGCAGTGGCATGCCAATCACAAGAAGTCCTGGTATTCCCTGGGCCGGCGCAAAGGATGGCTCCGGTTATATCCGCAACACAGCTCCGGAGGAAAATTGCCGGCGCAGCCTAATTTGCTTCTGCAAAAGTTTCCCGCGCGAAGTTTCACCGTCGAGACCTTTTTCAATTTCGCGCCGAAACAAGTCGGCGAGGAAGCCGGGTTAGTCGTGGCGGGCAAATCGTCCGCCAGTTTTGCCGTGGAGAAGACCGGATCGGGCAACCGGCTCGTGTTGCGCGTCAACGGCGCGCAAAAATTTGTCCATGAAGATATGCCGTCCCTCGTAAAATTGCGCGCCAGCTTGGAAAACGGCGGCTTGTCCTTTTTCAGCTTTGCCACTTTCAACGGTTTCATGAATGTTCCCGAGCTCTACCAGGCCGAAAACGGCGTTTGGATTGGCGCAAAAATCGGGTTGTACAGCATCAGCCGAAAAAAAACCGGATCCAACGGCTATGTCGATGTGGATTATTTCCGGTTCAGCACTCTTCAATGTTAGAACGATTAAAATTTCGTCTGCCATCGATCATTGCCTATGCCGCCCTGGCGGCATTATGCCATCCCGCGCGGGCGTGGGCCACGCCGCAGTTGCCGGTTATCCCTCCCGGCAATTTCAATATTTTGAATTACGGCGCTGACGGCGACGGCATAGTCACCAACACGACGGCAATTCAAGCGGCCATTGACGCTGCCAGCGCTGCCGGGGGCGGTACGGTCGAGGTCCCGAGCGGAAATTTTCTCTGTGGCCCGATTCATCTTGCGAGCGGCATCAATTTGCGCCTCGATGAAGGCGCCAAGCTCTTGATGCTGCCGCTGGATAAATATCCCGGCGGGACCGTCAGTCCGCGGAATTTTATCAACGGCTCGGACCTGCACGACGTCGCCATTAGCGGTTCAGGCATGATCAACGGCCAGGGCATTCCCTGGTGGCCGTACGCGCGTCAGCGGGGCGCACGACGGCCAATCATGATTCGACTTTCCGGATGCAACCGCGTCCTCATCGAAAATGTCACTTTGACTAATTCGCCCATGTTTCACATCGCCATTAGCGGCAAAACGTCCGAAGTCACAGTTCGCGGCGTCACCATTCGCGCCAATCCCTCCTCAGACCCCGTCAATCCCGGCCACAATACCGACGCCTGCGACGTGTCGGGAAAAGATATCCTCATCGAGAATTGCAACGTAAGCGTCGGCGATGACGATTTCACCTGTGGCGGACACACTTCGGACGTCCTGATTACCAATTGCACTTATGGCTACGGCCATGGAGTTTCGATTGGCAGCCCGACTTACGGCGGCGTCTCCAACATCACCGTCATTAACTGCACGTTCAACAACACCGAACAGGGAATCCGCATCAAATCCGACCGCGACCGCGGTGGCTATGTGCATGATCTCAAGTATTTGAACCTCCGAATGACGAACGTCCTTTGCCCGGTCTTAATTTACGCCTCGTATATGGTGGCAAACCCGGAATATCGCCATGTATTAAATCTCACGCCGGCCGCCGCCGCCACCTATCCCGCCAGTCCTGTCGAGGACCGCACGCCGATCTACCGTGATATTCTATTCAGCAACATCACCGCTACGGTTCAAACCGGCGGCACAGCGGGCCTCATCTGGGGTCTGCCGGAAATGCCCGTCAGAAACGTGGTCTTGCAAAACGTTTCCATCACCGCCGATAAACCGTTTTGTATTTACGACGCGCAAAATGTCCGGCTCATCGGCTCAAAGATTATCACGCCCGAAGGTGTCAACCCCTGGTCCGTGACCAATGCACAAATTCAAACTATCACTGAATGAAAACAATTTCTATGGATGGGACGGCGACGGGATTTTAGCCTGGCTCGGCGAGGGAGACGACCTCGCGGCCAGCGACGGCCTCGCGCTGGAGTAGCTCGAAACGTGCGAAGACGCGGGAATCAACGTGCCCGAAGAAGTCGCCATCGTCGGCGCTGGCAACTCGCTCCTGGCCGTGCCGATCAAATGGAATTGCTTGAGCATGTTAGCGTTGACTGAGTTGCGGGGTTGCGTCCGACCGATTGTGCAAAACTATAACAGTGACCGTGCAGGCTGGTCGAGATTTATCCCTGTGTTCACGCAATTGTTACAATGGCAAAGCGGCTACTGAGCCGGACCAATGGCGAAGCAGCCGATTCAATCACCCTTAAAAAAGCTTAAAAAAGTCCTTGCAGTCCAATGACCATTTGATAAATTCTCCGTTCCGTTTCTTCAAACAGCGACGGAACAGCTCACGGCAAAATCCGTGACGAAACAATATGAAAGCCAGACTTTACGATAAATACAAGAACGACGTCGTGCCCGCGCTTCAACAAAAGCGCAACTACAAAAACGTCCATCAAATCCCGCGCCTGGAAAAGATTGTCGTGAACATGGGCGTGAGCGCGTCGCTGGAAAAAGGGGCCATCGACGACGCTTCCAAGGATTTATCGCTGATTACCGGGCGCAAGCCGGCCATTAGCAAGTCCCGCCACAGTATCGCCAATTTCAAGCTCCGCGAAAACCAGCCGATCGGCTGCCGCGTGACGTTGCGCCAGGACGCCATGTACGAGTTTTTTGACCGTCTGGTTGCCACGGCTCTCCCGCGTATTCGCGACTTT
This sequence comes from Verrucomicrobiia bacterium, assembly GCA_035933915.1. GTDB lineage: Bacteria > Verrucomicrobiota > Verrucomicrobiia > Limisphaerales > UBA11358 > UBA11358. The sequence goes on along the minus strand of DASYYL010000227.1, from coordinate 10,005 downwards.
CGCGGCCTCTCGCCCCGCAAATTTGACGGGCGTGGCAATTACACCTTCGGCATCGCCGACCAGACCATTTTCCCGGAAATCGAACTGGATAAGATTAAGAGGACGCAGGGAATGGACGTGACTATCGTGACAAGCGCGCCCACAAACGAGGAAGCGCATGATTTGCTGAAAATGATGGGTTTTCCATTTGCAGAGAAGTAACTGATTAAGAATCGTTGTCAGTCTTATAAATCGAGATCGAGGACGAGGACGAGAACGAGAACGATAAAATTTAGATAATATGGCCAAAAAAGCATGGTTGGAGCGCAATAAGCGCAAGGCGGAGACGGTGAAGAAATATGCCGCTCTCCGCGCACAATTAAAAGCCAAGCGCGACTACGCTGGTTTGGCGAAGTTGCCCCGTGACGCCAGCCCAACGCGCCTGGTAAATCGCTGCGCCATGAGCGGACGCCGCCGCGCTTATATCCGCAAGTTCGGCGTGTCCCGCCTCACTTTCCGGGAAGCAGCATTAAACGGATTGATTCCCGGCGTTGTCAAAGCGAGCTGGTAAATGAGGACGACGACGAGAACGAATTAAATAAATATGACCGACCCAATTTCAGACATGTTGACTCGCCTGCGCAACGGCGGACGCGCCTTGCAACCGCTGGTTGAATTGCCGCACTCGCGCCTGAAGGAAAACATAGCCGCCATTCTCAAAAAAGAGGGTTACGTCACTGACGTGGCCGTCGAGGGCAAGGCGGTCAAAAGGATCAAGATTCGCCTGAAATACAACGGCAAAAAGAACGTGATCGAAGGCCTGAAACGCATCAGCAAGCCAGGTCTGCGGAAATACGTAGGCGCCACGGAAATCCCGCGCGTGCGCGGCGGATTGGGCGTAGCGGTGATTTCGACGCCCGAAGGCGTCATGACCGACAGCCAGGCCCGCAAAAAGAACCTGGGCGGCGAGTTGCTCTGTTACGTTTGGTAAAACTTTATTGAAAATAGACTATTTATGGATTCCTGGATTATTGGATTATTGGATTGTTGGATAAGGCTGGCGCCAGGTCGCCGGGCCCTTTTCCCAGTAATTCATCAATTCATCAATCCATCAATCCAACCCATCTGATTATGTCACGAATTGGAAAACAACCGATCGCCATCCCCGCGAAGGTCAAAGTCGAGGTCAAGGGGCAAAAAATCCTCGTGGAAGGACCTAAAGGCAAGCTCGATTGGGAACTGCCGCGCCGCACCAGCCTCAAAGTGGCCGAAGGCAAGATTGTCGTGAGCCGCGACGGGGATGATTCCGAAGCTCGCGAGCGCCACGGTTTGAGCCGCGCTATCGTGAACAACATGGTCAAGGGCGTGACCGATGGATTTGTCAAAAAGCTCGAAATTCAAGGGGTCGGTTTCAAGGCCGCCGTCCAGGGCAAAGTGGTCAACCTGGCCCTCGGTTTCTCGCACCCGATTAATTACAACATCCCCGACCAGATCAAAGTGACGGTCGAGGAAAATACGAAACTGACAATTGAAGGGCCGGACAAAAAAGTCGTCGGCCAGGTTGCCGCTGAAATCCGCAGTTTCTATCCGCCGGAGCCGTACAAGGGCAAAGGCGTGCGTTATGTGGGCGAACACGTTCAGCGCAAGGAAGGGAAGACCGTCCAATAAATTTTTGCAATGAGAACTCAAAAGAAACATCAATTGCAGCAATTGCGCCGCTGGCGGATCCGCAAGAAGATTGTCGGCAACAAGGACCGTCCGCGCATGAGCGTCTGCTTTACCAGCGAAAACATCCACGTGCAGTTCATTGACGACGAGGCGGGCCGGACGCTGGCGGCGGTTTCGACGGTGGGAGCCAAGTCCGCCGCGAAAGATCTATCGGCGAATGTCAACGGCGCCAGGGCGATCGGGACAATGGCGGCGAAAAATGCGATGGATAAAGGCATCAAAGAAGTGGTATTTGACCGGGGCGGCAAGCTCTATCACGGCAAAGTCAAGGCCCTTGCCGACGCCGCGCGCGAAGCCGGATTAAAATTTTGAATTTATTTTCACCTTAAATTTCTAACCTATGGCTGAAATCGAAAAAACTGAAGGCGCCGGCGGCGAAGAACAACAGCAGCAGCAACAGCGCGGGCCCCGCCGACGCCGCAGGCCGTCTACGGACGTGCCCGAGAACGCATTTGAAGGTGGCGAGGAACTGGCTGAGAAAGTGGTATATATCAACCGCTCGGCCAAGGTCGTCAAAGGCGGACGCCGCTTTAATTTTTCAGCCCTGGTAGTTGTGGGCGACAAAAAGGGGCGCGTGGGTTACGCCCTGGGCAAGGCGGGCGAAGTGGCCGACGCCATCAAACGCGGCGGCGAACTGGCGCGTCATCAGATGCTGCCAGTTGCGTTGAAAGACGCCACGATTCCGCACGAAGTTTTTTCCGAGTTCGGCGGCGCGAAGATTTTGCTGCGACCGGCCTCTCCCGGAACGGGGATCATCGCTGGTAAAACGGTCCGCGCGGTCCTGGAATCTGCCGGTATTCGTGACATTTTGAGCAAATCGCTAGGTTCCAAGAACGCGGCGAACGTAGTGAAAGCCACGCTGGCGGCCCTGTTGAGCCTGCGCACGCGCGAAGAGATTTACAAGGCCCGGGGAATCACGATTAAAAAGATTGAGACGCCACAGGCGCCCGGAGCGGCTACTAACTGATAGATTTTATGAGATTACACGACTTAAAACCCCGTCCCGGCGCGCGGCACCGGCGCAAGCGGCTTGGCCAGGGTGAATCCAGCGGCCACGGCAAGACTTCAGGCCGCGGCGGCAAGGGCCAGACCGCCCGTTCGGGCAGCAGCATCCGCATCGGCTTCGAAGGCGGTCAGATGCCGCTCATTCGCCGTATTCCCAAGCGCGGCTTTAATAACGCCCGCTTTACAACCCAATATCTGCCCGTCAACGTCGGTGATTTAAACAAGTTCGACGACGGCGCGACCGTGGACGAAACCGCATTGCGCGCCATCGGATTGGCCAACGGCCGCGGCGCGGGAATCAAAATCCTGGGCAACGGCGAACTTTCCAAAAAACTGACGGTGACCGCGAGCGCGTTTAGCGCGTCCGCCAAGTCGAAAATTGAGGCCAAAGGCGGTTCGTGTGCGGTGATTAGCCGCGCGGCGGAGCCGGCCAAACCCACGGAAACGCCAAAGGCCTGATTGATGCTGGAGTAGCCCATGCTTCGGAATATTTTTACCACATTCGTCAACTGCTTCAAAATACCGGAGCTGAAGTCGCGCATTTTGTTTACGCTGTTGCTTCTGGCGGTAGCGAGGGTGGTGGCGTACGTGCCCATCCCGGGAATTGACTCTGCGGCGCTGGCGGCGTACTCCAATAGCCAGGGTGGCGGCGGAGGCATGCTGGGCTTGTATAACCGGTTTGCAGGCGGTGCTTATCTGAATTGCGCAATTGGCGCGCTCGGCATCATGCCCTATGTCAGTTCATCCATCATCCTGCAAATGCTCGGCGCAGTATTCCCCCGATTGAGCAAATTGGCGCGTGAGGAAGGTGGCCGCGCAAAAATTGTTCAATACGGCCGGTACCTGACGATTCCCTTGTGTCTGATCCAGGCAGCCTATTTTGCCAACAGTTATTTGCATCCCGGCTCGACGTTTAGCGGATTTACCGGACGCCTCGTCGTCATGGAACCTATTCCGTTATATTTTGTCGTGGCGATCACGTCCATGACTGCAACCACATTATTACTGATGTGGCTGGGTGAGCAAATTACCGATCGCGGCATTGGCAACGGCGTTTCGCTAATCATCACCATCGGCATCGTTGCCGGCCTGCCTTATGCGTGTCGCGATGCATTCAAAATGTTCTTTCCGCCGAACGGCACGGAATCGCAATACCACTTCCTCGGCACAGGCCTGCTGTTGATTGGCCTGTTGATCGCCGTCATTGCGGGAATTATTGCCATTACGCAGGCGCAACGAAAGGTTCCGGTGCAATACGCCAGCCGGATGGTTGGCCGGAAGATGTATCAGGGAGGCACCAATTACCTGCCCTTGCCGGTCAATCAGTCGAACGTCATGCCCATCATTTTTGCGTCCTCAATCCTGATGTTTCCCGGCCCGATCTGCAATTGGCTGTACAAAAACGGGCCCGTGTTCATGCAGCCTTATTTTCAAAAGCTGGCGACGCAGTTGAATTACGGCGCGCCCTTTTACCTGTGTGTTTTCGCGCTGTTGATTCTTTTCTTTTCGTATTTCTGGGTGGCCATCCAGTTTAACGAAATTCAAATTGCCGACGACTTGAAGAAAAACGGCGGTTATATCCCGGGCGTTCGTCCGGGCCAGAGCACCAGCGATTATTTGCACAAGGCGTTGAGCCGCCTTACCCTGGCTGGCGCGTTCTTTTTGGTGGTCATCGCCGTCATTCCCGTGATCCTTTACAAGCAACTGGGCATTTCGCAGAACATTTCACAGTTCTTCGGCGGCACCAGTATTTTGATCGCGGTCGGCGTTTTGCTCAATACGATGCGCCAGGTCGAATCGCACCTGATGATGCGTCATTACGACGGATTTTTGAAAAAGGGACGCGTGCGCGGACGCTTCAACTGATTTGTGGCTGGAATTAAAATCAAAACCCCGGACGAACTGAAATTGATGCGTTCGTCCTGTGCGGTGGCGGCGGAAGTATTGGATGAAATCGGGGCGTTTATAAAGCCGGGGATTACGACGGCCCGGGTGGACGATTTTGCGGCTGAACAAATCAGGGCGCGCGGCGCCAAAAGCGCCTTTTTGGGATACCGGAAGTATCCCCGCCACGCTTGTATTTCGGTGAACGATGAGGTCGTTCACGGGCTCGGCGGCGAACGCGAATTGCGGTTCGGCGACATTGTGAGCGTTGACGTGGGCGTGAGTTATAAAGGGTTTATCGGCGACAATGCGCGGACGTTTGCGGTGGGCGGTTGCGGGGTCCTGGCGCAGCGGTTATTGGACGTTACGGAGCAGGCCCTCTATTTGGGTATTGCCGCGGCCAAACCGACGAACCGGGTGACGGATATATCGAGGGCGATTCAGGATTTCGTTGAAGGCAACGGATTTAGCGTAGTACGCGAATTTGTGGGGCACGGAGTGGGGCGGACGATGCATGAAGAGCCGCAGGTGCCCAATTTTGTGGACCGGAAGATGAACGAAAAGTTGCGTCCGGGCATGACGATCGCCATTGAGCCGATGGTCAATGCGGGCCAGCCGGGCGTAAAAATATTAAAAGATCACTGGACAGTGGTCACGCAAGATGGTTCATTGTCCGCTCATTTTGAGCATACCGTCCTTATTACGGACGGTGAACCGGAGATTTTAACGTGCCTGCCAGCGACGCTTTCAAAGTTGAAGGTCGCGTGACGGAAGTCTTGGCGAACGGGATATACCGGGCAGAGCTGAAAAACGGACATCGCCTGACGGCGTTTGTCGCTGGAAAAGCGAAGAAAAATTTTGCCGGATTGAAAACCGGCGACATAGTGAAATTGCAGATGACGCCCTATGATTTAAGCGCAGGGCGGATCCTGAAAGCGGATTGATGGATTTTTGGACGGGTGGATTGATGGGTTAAGCGCAGCATTGCGCCAGTCAGCCGAATGAAGTCTGTTCCGCCAGAACGGGAAAAAACGATTTTAAAAATGAAAGTTAGAGCATCAGTCAAAAAAATGTGCGAGCACTGCAAAATAGTGCGCCGCCGCGGTGTGATTCGCGTTATCTGCACGAATAAGCGCCATAAACAACGGCAAGGCTAGAATGACAGCGTTGAATCGTTTAAAAGCTGAAACGTTAAAACGGATATTATCCGCAGAGTTTCCGCCATTTCACGTTTCAACGTTTTAACGATTTAACATTTTAACGAAAAAGAATTATGGCACGCATCATTGGAGTGGAAGTTCCGCCAAACAAGCGCATCGACATCGCGTTGCGCTACATCTACGGCATTGGCCCGGTCAACTCGAAGGAAATCCTCGAGCGCGCGAATATTGACCCCGCCATCCGCGCGAAAGACCTGTCTGAGCAGCAGCTTTCCCAAATTGTTCACGCCATCCAGGAAGGCAAGTACGTGATTGAAGGCGATCTGCGCCGCGAAATCGGCATGAACCTCAAGCGTTTGCAAGGCATCAAGTGTTATCGCGGCGTTCGCCATATGCGCGGTTTGCCCGTGCGCGGACAGCGCACCCAGACCAACGCACGCACGCGCAAAGGCCCGCGCAAGACTGTCGGCGTGCAACGCAACCCCAATGCCAAGACCGGTATCCACTAATTTTAAATTGAATTGAACTATGGCTGACGAACCCAAAAAGAAAGCGCCCGCGAAAAAAGAGGGCAAGCCCGCCGCGGAAAAAGAAAAAGCCGCGCCAAAAGAAGGCGCCGCCCCCGAAGCGGAAGCCGCCGCGAAACCGGCGGAAACGGTAGTTGTCGCCGCGCCCACGGCCGCCGAATTGCTCGGCGAGGACGCCGCCGGCAAAAAAATCGTCAAAGCCAAGCACGCAAAAAATGTTGTCGCCGGCGTAGCCAACATCCTGGCGACGTTCAACAACACCCTGGTGAGCATTACCGACATGCACGGCAACATCATTGGCTGGTCCAGCGCCGGCCGGGTCGGATTCAAGGGTTCCCGCAAGAGCACCGCCTACGCCGCGCAGCAGGTGGCGCAGGACGCCGCCCGTCAGGCGATGGCGCACGGGATGAAAGAAGTCGAAATCCGCGTCAAAGGCCCCGGCTCGGGCCGCGAATCCGCTATCCGCGCCCTTCAGGCTATTGGCCTGGAGATCTCGGCCATCAAAGACGTGACCCCCGTTCCGCACAATGGCTGCCGCCCGCGCAAAAAACGCCGCGTGTAATCAAATCGCAAATCTAAAATCTACCATCGCAAATTTTTATGGCTCGTTACACAGGTCCTCGCGTTCGCATCAGCCGCCGGTTCGGCATTCCGATCTTTGGCCCGACGAAATATCTTGAGCGCCGCAACTATGGCCCCGGAGTTCACGGCCCTAAATCCCGGCGCAAAACCACCGATTACGGCCTCGGCCTGATCGAAAAGCAGAAGCTCAAGTATTATTACGGATTGCTGGAGCGCCAATTTCGCGGTGTCTATGAAAAGGCGTTGAAACGCCGTGGTGTCACCGGCGAGCAAATGCTCCAAATCCTGGAGACGCGCCTGGATAACGTCGTGTATCACCTCGGGTTTGCCAACACGCGCGCCGCCGCCCGTCAGATGGTATCACACGGCCATGTGCTGGTGAACGGACGCAAAGTCAATGTGCCGTCATTCAGCCTGAAAGTGAACAACATCATTGAAGTCAAAAACAACAATGTGTCACGCCAGTTGGCCACCAAAAACCTTGAAATCGCTACCAGCCGTTCGGTTCCGGACTGGCTGCTGCTCAACAAGGAGGAATTTAAGGGCACCGTCATGCGCATCCCCACGCGCGACGAAATCCAGCCCATTGCCAATGAACAGGCGGTCGTAGAATTTTATTCCCGATAAACCACATGAAACGGATGATTGGATTATTGGATGAGTGGATGAATGGGTGGGCGCGCCACTTTATGGCTCGCTTTCTCATGAATTCATTAATCCCAATACCCAATAATCCAAAACAATTATACGGACCGCGCCGGACCCGGGAATAAACAACCGGAGCGGTCAGATTAAAATTGTTGAAAGGAAAGTATGCCAGTTAGACTTGGACGTTTCGAAATGCCAAAACGGTTGCAAAAGGAAGAAGCAACCTCGACCGACATTTACGCAAAATTTGTCGCCGACCCCTTTGAAACGGGTTACGGCCATACCGTTGGAAATTCCCTGCGCCGCGTGCTGCTCTCGTCGCTCGAAGGCGCCGCCATCACCTCCATCAAGGTGGATGGAGCGATGCACGAGTTCACGACAATTGAAGGCGTGGTCGAAGACGTGACGGACGTTGTCCTGAACCTGAAGAAGATCAAGTTCAAGGCCCATACGCGCGACGAGCAGGTGCTTTTGCTTTCCGTGAATAAGGAAGGTCCCGTGACCGCCGCGGACATTCAACTCAACCAGAACGTGGAATTGGTCAATCCCGACCAGCACATCTGCACGCTGGACAAGAAGAAAAAATTTGAAATGGAATTGACGGTCAAAATTGGGCGCGGTTTTTGTCCCAGCGATGAAAACAAGAAGCCCGGCCAGCCAATTGGCGTGATCGCGATCGATTCGATTTTCTCCCCGGTGACCCGGGTGCGTTACAATGTCGAGGCCGCGCGCGTTGGCAACCGCACCGATTACGACAAGTTGATCCTGGAAATCTGGACCGATGGCCGGCTTACACCCGACGACGCCCTGACGCAGTCCTCGGCGATTCTCGCCCATCATCTGGACGTTTTCGTTGGCTACGACAAGAACGCGGTGGAATTTGAAGAGGCCGCGGACAAGCAGGACGAGGAAAAGCTCAAGCTCAAGAAACAGCTCAATATGAGCGTGAACGAAATTGAATTGAGCGTGCGGGCGGCAAACTGCCTGAACAACGCCAACATCACGACGGTCGGCCAGCTTGCCATGAAAACCGAACAGGAGATGCTCAAGTACCGGAATTTTGGCAAGAAATCGCTCAACGAAATCAAAGAAAAACTCTCTTCCCTCGGTCTTTCGCTCGGCATGAATTTTGAGCCCGGTTTGATTGAGCCGCCAAAGGAAGAAGCCAAAACGGAATAAGTTTTATGCGACACCTGAAACGCACGGCCAAACTGGGCCGGACTTCCGAGCACCGCAATGCGATGCTCGCCAACCTCGTGTGCAGTCTGATTTCGCACCGGCGCGTGACCACAACCCTGGCCAAAGCCAAGGCCGCCCGCTCCGTCGCGGAGAAGATGGTCACCCTCGGCAAAAAAGGCACGATCCATCATCGTCGCCTGGCCGTCGCCCGGCTGCACCAGGAGGACGCCGCCCATATCCTCTTCAAGGAAATTGCCCCGGCATTCAAGGACCGCAACGGCGGTTACACTCGCATCATCAGAATGAACCAGCGTAACGGCGATTCCGCCCAGCGCGCCATTTTGGAGTGGGTCAGTGAAATTGTCTCCGCCACGCCCGCGGAAACTCAAACGCCGGCGGCGGAAACCAAGCCCGGGGAAGCCAAACCAGAGGATCAGCCCAAGGCATAAGCTGGTATTTTTAAAAAATTGTTGCACAGGGGCGTCCATAAGGTAGAATGGACGCTTGCTGTTGACGGGAATTGTAAACGGCAAAAATAAAAACCATTAACAGATAATTGTTCTTTGTATGGCTGCACAACGCATTCGAATCCGGCTTAAGGCCTTCGACCATCGTGTCATAGACCAATCCGCCCGCGAAATCGCGGACACCGTCAAGCGCACCGGAGCGCGCGTGGCGGGACCCATCCCCTTGCCTACGCGTATTGAACGGTTCACCGTCCAACGCTCGCCGCACGCGGATAAAAAATCACAGGAAACTTTTGAGCAACGCACCCACAAGCGCCTGATCGACATCCTCGATCCCACGGCCAAAACCGTGGACGAATTGAAAAAGCTCAACCTGCCCGCCGGTGTGGACATCACGATCAAGATCTAAACGTCCGCGATCCCTAACCTTTTAACGCTTTTACGATTTATGCCAATCGGACTTTTAGGAAAAAAACTCGGCCACACGCGCGTCTATAGCGCGAATGGCGTCATTACGCCGGTCACAGTGGTTCTCGCCGGCCCCAACCGCGTGCTGCAGGTCAAATCGCAGGCCGGCAAGGACGCTTATAATGCGGTTCAACTTGGTTTCGATAACCAAAAAGACCAGCGCGTGAGCAAACCGCTGCTCGGACACATCAAAAAACACAACGGCGCCTCAGTAAAACGGATCAAGGAATTCCGGAATTTTTCGAAGGAAGTCAAAGCCGGCGACGTCGTGGGCGTGACCTTGTTCGCTCCGGGCGATTATGTGGACGCCATCGGGGTAACCAAAGGGCGCGGATTTGAAGGCGTGGTCAAACGGCATCGTTTCGCCGGTGGCGATTC
>DASYYL010000205.1:0-14064 GCA_035933915.1 Verrucomicrobiia bacterium | reverse complement strand
TGGCCGCCTTCGATTTGCGTAACGAGGCTCAATTCGGTTCGCTTGCGCTGCGGCTCGGTCGTTCGCTCCACCGGGCTTTGTCGACCGGGATTACTCCCGCCCGCCACCGGCTTCGCTACATGTTCAATCTTCAATTCACATGGCAATCACCTTTCATTTTGCTAGTTCATTCAGTCTTTCCGTGACGCACCGAAGACTGCGAACACAATCTACGGTAGGGCGTTGCTGCCGCGACGCGCAAATCAAAACGGATTTCTCATCCGCGAATTATCGGGATTTACCGCGAATGTTGTAGCCGAGGCCACGAGGCTCTAACTGAGAACTCCGGAGCGGGTTCAGGATATGTAGCCAGGGGTCGAGCCCAACTCTGGGAGGGCGACCACCCCTGGTAACACGAACACAAACCCTGCCGCCGATTGCTAAACCGCGCCATAGTGCGAATCTTATCTGCGGGTCACCGGGCGCGACCACGTCAATCGGACGAATCGCCGCGCGCGGCCACCCGGCCTGCCGGCGCCGCCCTGCCATCTCCCATCTTCTGTCTCCGAACTCCCATCTCCTCCCTTCTTTCTTTTTCCTTTTTTGGTGGCGGTTCGCAATGACTTACTTTTTAATTTAGTCGCATGAGCGATTCCAATTATTTTATTCACGAGGACCCGTGGCGCATTTTCAGGATCATGGCCGAATTCGTGGATTCGTTTCAGACGATGTCGCAGGTGGGACCGGCCGTGACCATATTCGGTTCGGCCCGGACGAAACCGAAAGATAAGTTTTACCATGCCGCCATGGCCATCGGCAAAGGACTGGCCAAACATAATCTGGCCGTGATCACGGGAGGCGGTCCGGGCATCATGGAAGCGGCCAACAAAGGCGCCATGCAAAGCGGCGGGAAGTCCGTGGGCCTGAACATCGAACTGCCACACGAACAATTCGCGAATCGGTTCTCGAATGTGCCCATCCATTTCCACTATTTCTTCGCCCGAAAAGTTTGTTTTGTGAAGTACAGCCTGGGATTTATTTTCATGCCGGGCGGATTTGGAACGCTGGACGAATTCTTTGAAGTGGTCACCCTGGTCCAAACCGGGCGGATTCCGCAATTTCCGCTGATTCTTTACGGCAGGAATTATTGGACGGGCCTGTTGAAATGGGCCAAAACGCAAATGCGCGACGAGCATAACTTCATTTCGGCAAACGACCTCGATCTGGTCACGGTCGTCGACAAGCCGGAGCAGGCCGTTGAGTGCATCCTCGATTATGCGCGACGGGTGGGTCCTCCAGCAGCGCTGCCGCAGGCGTTTGCCTGATTGCAACGGTGGCAGCGCCACTGGCAATAGAGCGTTGATGCGGATGCGGACGGGTCGAATCCTAAGCAGCCTAAAGGCTGGACACCGAGCGCGGATTGCTCCCTTGACATACCGCGCAACCAGAGTGAGGTTACGGTGTTGGATAATACAGAAAGAAGTGTGATGTTATGAAAACACAAGGCTTCCACAAAGCAGGCATGACGTTGGTGGCCGCAACGGCGATGGCAATTTCAGCGCCAAACCTTTTCGCCCAGGACACGAATGCTTTCGGCCAATATGAAATGCCGCCACCCAACGCTCCGGCTGAAACACCGCCGGCGCCAACGGTTGCGCCACCCGCGGCGCTGCCGGCCGTCGACAATCAGATTCTGCAATTGACCCAGGCAAAAATCAGCGACAGCACCATCATCACTTATATTCAGAATTCCGGCACCGTCTACGGGCTTGATGCGTCGCAAATAGTTTATATGAAGCAGCAAGGGGTGTCCGAGGCGGTCATTAATGCGATGCTGAACCAACGCTCCGCGATGGCCGCGGTTGCCGCTGCCCAGCAACAACAGCAACAACAACAGCAAGCGCAACAGCCTCAGGCGCCCTCGTCTTACGACCAGACCACCGTGGCGCAGCCCAGCACGCCGCCGCCTTCCACCACGTATATCGTTCCCGACAGCCAGACGTACTATTACGATAACTGGGCTGCGCCTTATTGGTATTATCCCAACTATTATTATTACCCAGGCTACACATGGTGTTACCCGGCGGGGGCTTATTGGGGTTGGGGCTGGGGCGGTGGATGGGGTGGTGGATGGCATGGCGACCGCGATTTTGGCGACCGGGGATTTCATGGAGGGTTTCGCGGTAGCTTCGGCGGCGACGGTGGGTTTCATGGCGGTGGCGGGTTTCATGGCGGTGGTGGAGGATTTCATGGTGGCGGCGGCTTCCACGGCGGCGGTGGCGGCGGCTTCGGAGGTGGTGGCCATCACTGATACGGAGTGCGGAGTGCCGAATTCGGAACGGCGATGGGCCAGGGCAGCAGGACCGTTGATACGTTGAAGCGTCAATAGAGCGGTCGGAACCGACCGCGAGACGCCGCCTGGACTCCAAGTCAAGGACCCTCCCGTATGGCATTTTTAATTTTTCTTTTTCATGGTGGCCGTCCGCAAGGATTTCCTTTTAATTGAAAGAGTGCGTCCGCTGATTAATGAAGTAGAAACGACTGCTACGCCTGATTCGCTGGCGGGATGGCTGCTGGCGAAAGCATCAAGCGGCGTTGTTTTATTGGAAGGCGGCGGCGATTTCTCCCAGGCACGTTATTCCCTGGTTACGGCAAATCCGTTCATGGTTTTCCGTTCTTTTGGTTCGCGCTGTGAAATCGTGCGAAATAATCCAGAGGACCAACCGCTTGCAGGCGCGCGTGGCTCTGCTTCTCACGTGCAGTTTGGCAATCCCTGGCAAATCCTGGACGCGCTCATGTCGCGTTGCGAGCTTCTCGATGAGTTGGACCTGCCCTTTCCTCTGGGCGGATGTTTCGGGTTTTGGGGTTACGATCTCAAAAATTTTACCGAGCCCAAACTTCCACGCCGGGCGTTGAACGATTTGGAACTGGCCGATTGCCACGTCGGCTTTTACGACAGCCTGGTCATTTTTGATCATCAGCTTGGCAAAACCTGTATCGTATCCACCGGCCTGGACGCCGACGGATCGAGAAGCGCGAATCGGGCGAACAAACAATCCGATTTCTGGAAGGAAGTGCTTGGGCATTCAGTCCGGAGTCCGGAGTCCGGAGTCCACCGTCGTGAGCCCATAATCCGAACTTCGAAGTTTTCGGCGCGCAGTCATAAAGCGGAAACAGAATATACTAATCCCGGAAGCAGCCCCTTCCCCTGTTCGGCGATTTCCAATGTCACGCGAGTGGATTTTGTCAGGGCGGTTAAACGGGCGCAGGAGTTCATTCGCGCGGGCGATATTTATCAGGTGAATCTTTCGCAACGACTCACGGCGCCGGGCGCGGGCTCCGCCTGGAATTTTTTCCGTCAGTTAAACGATGTGTCCCCTGCCCCATTCGCGGCGTATCTGGATTGCGGAGATTTTCACGTTGCTTCAACGTCGCCGGAACAATTTCTGCGATTGAGCGGATCGCACATCGTGACGCGGCCCATTAAAGGCACGCGGCCGCGCAGCGCGGACGCGACCCGCGACGCGCAATTGGCGTACGAACTGCAAACGAGCGCCAAAGAGATGGCGGAGTTAATCATGATCACGGACCTGCTGCGGAATGATTTGGGAAAGGTCTGCGATTTTGGCTCCGTGCAAGTCCCGGAACTGGCCAGGCTGGAAAAGTTCGCGCAGGTGCAGCACCTGGTTTCAACCGTTGAGGGCCGGTTGCGGCGCGGCGTGACGCACTTTGCCGCCCTGGCCTCGAGCTTTCCCGGCGGCAGTATCACCGGCGCGCCAAAATTTCGAGCGATGCAAATTATTGACGAACTGGAACCGGTGACGCGGGGGCCCTATTGCGGCTGCCACGGCTATCTGGGATTCAATCGTGAAAGCCAGTTGAGCATCACAATCCGAACGGCGATCTGCGGGCGTGACAAAATCCATTTCAACGTCGGGGCCGGAATTGTGGCGGATTCGGACCCGGAAGCGGAATATGAAGAAACTTTGGCCAAAGGGGAGGGATTCAGGCGGACGGTCATGCAGGCGTACAATGACCCGGTTTTAGGCGATCAGAGCATCGGAAAGGTGGATTAGTCGGCGAAAAACCCGCCGGTTTGCGCTAAAAAGATCCGACCAGGCTTTGCCCTGATTGAGCTTCTCGTGGTCATTGCCATCATCGCTGTCCTGGCGGCGATCATCCTGCCCGTCCTCAGCCGGGCGCGGGAACGGAGTTTGCGGACGTATTGTTCGAATAATTTGAGGCAAATCGGCATTGGGTTGATTGTTTATGCCGGGGACAACAATGATTACGTTATTTCCGACTCCGAATCCTTGAAGAGTCACCCGGCCCGACGGGGACTTGACCTTCCCTACCCTTCCCGTTCCTGGTCCTTGCCCTGGTATAGGCCGAATTGGACGAGCTTGGCCTTCATGGTGATGCGGGACACGCCCAGCCAGCGGGCGGCTTTGGCCTGGTTACCGCCGGCCTGTTGAATGGCCCGGGAAAATAATTCGCGTTCGGTGGTTTCGAGCGCGAGCGCGTGGGCGTCTGTCAATTCGCCGCGCCGCGCGCCGGCGAGCAATTCGTCCACGTATTCTGAAAAGGGTTTGGTGGAGGAATACGCCGGACTGGCAGCCCGGCTCAACGCAGCCTGCGCGTGGTCGCGGTTGATGGAGTAGGTTTGGGCGTGCAGGAGGGCCTTGCGGACGATGTTTTCCAGTTCGCGCACGTTGCCGGGCCAGGTTTGCAATTGCAGAAGCTCCATGGCTTCGGGAAGAATGCCCGGCTTCGCATTGCCCAGCTCGGGCCCGTACTTTTGCAGAAAATAATGGACCAGTTCGGGAATGTCGTCTCTCCGATTGCGAAGCGGCGGCAAGGTAATGACCACGACGTTGAGCCGGTAGTAGAGGTCTTCCCGAAATTGCTTTTGCCGGATGGCCGCCTCCAAATCGCGGTGCGTTGCCGCCAGCACGCGAACATCCACGGAAATCGTTTCTTTTCCTCCGAGACGCCGCAAGCATTTCTCCTGCAACACCCGCATCAACTTGACCTGCGTGCCGGGAGTCATATCTCCGATTTCATCCAGGAAAATCGTGCCGCGATCGGCCTGTTCAAACCGGCCGATTCGCCGTGTTTCCGCGCCGGTAAATGCGCCGCGCTCGTGTCCGAACAACTCGCTCTCGAGCAACGTTTCAGGTATGGCGGCGCAATTGATGGCGATAAACGGCGCGCTGGCGCGGTCGCTGTGCTGATAGATGGCGCGCGCAATGAGTTCCTTGCCTGTGCCAGTTTCGCCCCGAATCAGCACGTTGACGGGTTTGGAGGCGATGCGGCCAACTTCCTTGTAAATCTCCTGCATCGCCGGGCTCCTGCCAATGATGGAGTCGCGCCCGGTTTCCGGCTCGCCCAGCAACACCGGCTCGGACATGAGCCGGTTACTGTCCACCGCGCGCCGAACCAGTTCGAGCAATTGCGGAATGTTAAAAGGCTTGAGAAGATAATCGTAAGCCCCCAGCTTGGTCGCTTCGATCGCTGTTTGGGTCGTACCGAAGGCCGTGACGAGAATAATGGGCAGACGCGGCTGCCCGGTGTGCAATTGGCTAACGAGATCGAGCCCGCTCATGCCCGGCAGTTTCAGGTCGGTGATGACTGCATTGAACGGTTCGGAGGCAGCCCGGGCCAGCCCGTGATCGCCGCGACTTTCAATAATCGTTTCGTATCCTTCAGCGCCTAAAACCCGCTGCAACGTTTCCCGAATGCCGGGGTCGTCGTCAATCAACAATATCTTAGGCGCAGCGCTCATTCGACGAGTCGCGGCAAAAGGATGCCAAAAGTGGCGCCGTGGTTCACGAGGGTTTGATACTCCAACTCCCCGCCGTGTTTCTGCACAATTTGAGCGGCGATTGTCAGGCCCAGTCCGCTGCCCTTCTCCTTGGTTGTGAAAAATGGATCGAACAACCGCTTTTCGACTTCCGGCGGAATCCCTTTGCCGGTATCCGTCACTTCGATCGCCACGACGGGTTTTTCGCCATCGCCAATTTGTTTTCGGCCGGGCCGCGCGCGCAAAGTTATTTTGCCGTCTTCGCCGATGCTGTCGGCGGCGTTCTGAACGAGATTGATGAGGACCTGCTTAATCTGCGCGGCATCGGCGCGAATTCGCATGGGGGCGAGAATTTCCATGATCAACTGGATGTTCGCCTCGCCGAGTTGGGGCGTGAAGAAGTTTTGCAAATCCAACAGTATATCCTCGACGTTTAAAACGGCCGGTTCAGGCTCCGCAGGACGCGCAAAACGGATGAAATCGTTCACGATGCGCTCCATGCGCAGAATCTCGCGTTCCACGACCTCAACGTTTTCGCGCTCGGAGGAACCCGCCTGAAATTTCTTCTTTTGGAGGTACAAGGCGGCTTTGATGGCGGTGAGCGGGGTCCGGATTTCATGGGCCACACCGGCCGCAAGGAGGCCCAGGGAAGCCAGTTTCTCGCGGCGTTCGGCCAGGGCCTGGCTTTCAACGAGCTTGACCCGCAACGGAGCGATCAGGTCCCGGTAGATTTCCACGGCGAGGGCCGCGCCAAAAATCAGCAGCAATCCAAGGGACACCAGGATGGACATTCGCAATTCAAACAGCGTATGGCGGGCATTGGCGAGGATTTCACCTCGCGATTGGGAGTGCGCCTGCGCCAGCGAGCGGCTTAAGGCAAAAACAACCTGCGCTTTTTCGCGGATGGGGGCGACGTCGGACAGGTACGCGTTTTCCTGCCGGCCTGATGCCTCAATTTTGTCGTGAAAATCCTGAATCGTTTTGAGATAGCCGCCGTAAGAGCGGTCCATTTGCTGGACAATTTCCATCTCGGACGGATTGCGCAATTTGACCTTTTGTTCGGCAATTGAATCTTCCAATTCTGCGCTTTGTTTTAGACATGCAGCCCAGACGGCGGGATCGTGACTGATGCCGTAGCCGACTACGGCGTTATTTAATTCATGTAACGAATCCCTGAATTGATTCACGATGCCGGAACTTTCCAAATCCAGGTTATTCAAGCGGGTTTGCAGTTCGGTCACCTGCCGTTGCGAGTTCAGGGTGATAAAGACGATCAACAGGGCCATCAACCCCACGCCCAGCCCGAGCGCGGCAAGCCGGAATTTCATGTTGAGCTTCATAAACCTGAGCGTGAAATCTTAACCGATATGGACGCCACCGCCACCAGGAAAGTGACGAGTAAAATTGGCGGGGACGCCGCGTTTAGCGGCGCAACGAGCGTCGAACGTTGCCCGCATGTTCCGACTGCTCTGCGCACGCGGTGACGGTGGTGGCAGCGCCACTTGCGAATGCGAAGGGCGCCGTCTTTACGTCTTCCCACTACCAGAGTGTTCATACGGAAGATTTCTCCCGAACGCTTCGAGCAATGAATTCACCAGCACCAGCCCGCGCCGAAAGTTCTTGTTTCTGAAGTGTTTCATGATTCCCCAGACGCCCGGCGGTTTTGCTTCATGCGCCTTGGTCAGGGCGATGGCTTCGGGCAGCGAGCGGGCAAAGCCTTTGACCAATTCCGGCTCAATGTCGCCGAGAATCTTTGCCAGTATCGCCACATTTCGAATGCCGCGCACGGCCTCCGGCGCTTGCATTGCGTTCACGACGATTTCCAAAACCTTGTCGCGCGAGCCCAGCGCGCCCTGCATCAGGTCAAGTACGCCGCGGTCGTGAAGTCCCTGCAACACTTTGTACGCGGAAAGCAAGGCTTCAGCATGTTCGACCGGAGCCTTTTGAAGTTGGGTTTGCAATTCAGCGCGCGGATCGCGCGCGGGAATTTCGAGGGGAATGGGTTGAGACATAATTGTTTAAGGTTGAGTTTAAAATCAGGCTCCGTTCCCGGGCGCATGGTAATCCGGCCGTTTCCATTTTCGCTCGACCTGGACACCATCTTGCGGAGTCGGCTGGCCAAACCGATGGTTAATTCGGGGCAATGGGCTTTCGCCCAATTCGGGAAGGACGCGAAGCTGGACAGACGTTTCCTTGTAAGCCGGGGTGTGGGTGACTGCATCTGTGTTGCTGCTGGTGAGACGGTTCACGGGCCGCTCGGTTGAGTTCATCGGCATATAAAGCTCGCGCCCCTTCACCCGGTCGGTAACCAGGGCCCGCACGCGAACCTGTCCATGGCGCGAGATGAGTTGCACCCAGGCGCCACTTTGGATGCCACGTTCGGCCGCGAGCTCGGGTGAGACTTCCACAAATGTGTCCGGAGTCTTCTCACGGATTCCCGCGTTGCGATAAGTAAGATTGCCCTCGTGAAAATGTTCGAGCAGGCGGCCGTTGTTCAGATGCAGGTCAAATTCCGCATCCGGCGTTTCGGCAGGCGCCGAGTAGGCCACCGGATAGAGTCTGGCTTTGCCGTCCGGAAAATTGAATTGTTTTGTGTACAGCAACGGTTGATCGGTTCCATCGGCAGCTACCGGCCATTGCAATGTCTGGTAGCCCTCGAGTCGTTGATAGTTGACACCGGCAAACAACGGCGTCACCGAAGCGATTTCGTCGTAGATCTCGGATGGATGATGATAATTCCAGCCGGCGCCCAGGCGATTGGCGACGTCCTGAATGATGCGCCAGTCGGGCCGGCTTTCTCCTAACGGATCGAGGACCTGATACAGCCTTTGAATTCGCCGCTCCGTGCTCGTGAATGTCCCTTCCTTTTCCAGGCTGGGACTGGCCGGCAGCACTACGTCGGCATACCGCGCGGTGTTGCTGAAAAAAACGTCCTGCACGACGAAGAAGTCGAGTTTGCACAGGCCGTCGTTGACGAAATTTGAATTGGAATCTACGAGGCTGATTTCTTCACCAAATAGATACATCGCCTTAAGCTTGCCCTGGTGAATCGCGTCAATCATCTCGTGATTATCGAGTCCCTTTTTCACGGGCAGCTTAACCTTCCACGCCGCTTCAAATCGCGCGCGCGCGCCGGGATCATCCACGGACTGGTAACCCGTCAGAAAGTTCGGCATCGCTCCATGGTCGCTGGCGCCCTGGACATTGTTGTGGCCGCGCAAGGGATACGCGCCCGTGCCGGGCCGCATGTAATTGCCGGTGACCAACAGCAGATTCGAGATCGCCGTTGAGGAGTCCGAGCCCATGCTGTGCTGTGTTATGCCCATCGCCCAAAGGACGCAAACCTTGTCTGCGTCCGCAATCATGTGGGCAACTTGCATTAACTTTTCAACCGGGATGCCGCACTTTTCGGCGGCAAACTTCATTGTGAACGGTTCGAGGCTCTTCTTGTATTCCTCCAGTCCATTTACCCACTTCTCCAGAAAGGCAGTTTTCGCGAGTCCATTTTCCAAAATATAGCGTGTGACCGCCGATAGCCACACCAGGTCGGTCCCCGGTTTCGGGCGCAGGAACAAGTCCGCCCGGCTTGCCATTTCATGTTGGCGCAGATCAAAGACAATGAGCTTTTGTCCGCGCAGTTTATGCGCCCGCTTGACGCGCGTGGCCAATACCGGATGACTCTCCGCAGTGTTGCTGCCGATGATGACCACCAGGTCCGCCTGCGCAATGTCCGCGATGGTCCCCGAATCGCCGCCGTAACCGACCGTGCGAAAGAGACCCATCGTGGCCGGCGACTGGCAGTACCGCGAGCAGTTGTCCATGTTGTTTGTGCCAATCACCGCGCGCGCGAGTTTCTGCATCAAATAACTCTCTTCGTTCGTGCACTTGGATGATGAGATAAACGAAAGCGAATCCGGGCCGGTCTGTGCTTTGATTTCATTGAACCGGCGCGCGATCAAATCCAGGGCTTCGTCCCACCCTGCCCTTCGGAACTTCCCGCCCTCGCGAATCAACGGATAGGTCAGGCGATCCGTGCTATTCACAAAATCCCAGCCGAACTTGCCCTTGATGCAGGTTGAAATGCCGTTGGCCGGACCCTCGGCGGGAGCGACTTTCAGGATGTGGCGGTCTTTTGTCCAAACATCAAAACTGCAACCCACGCCGCAAAACGTGCAAACGGTTTTGGTCCGACGAATCCGCCAATCGCGCATGGCCGATTCAGTCTCGGATACTTTGAGGATTGTGCCATAACCGGTATCGGGCTCGACGGCTTTGACGAGATCGATCATCCCGTCCAGCGCCAGCTTCGGCAGGCCCGTCAAATATCCCGCATGACCAATCATGGATTTTTCCATCAGCGCATTGCACGGACAAACCGTCACACAATGGCCGCAGGAAACACAACTGGATTCGCCAATCGCCTTGCCTCCATCCCACAAGACCCGCGGGTTCGGATTTTCCCAATCGATCGTCAGTGTTTCATTGACCTCGACATTTTGGCAGGCCTCTACACATCGGCCGCAGAGGATGCATTGGCTGGGATCGTAACGATAAAACGGATTCGTCGCGTCCACTTCATAAGGTTTCGGCTTGAATGGGATATGCTGATGCTCGACCGCGAGCAGTTTGGTCGTGTTATGGACGGTGCAATTGCCATTGTTGTTGTCGCAGATGGTGCAATACAACATGTGATCGGCTAAAATCCGGTCAAAAGCCTGGTGTTGTGCTGAGGTCGCGCGACTGGAAATTGATGAAATCTTCATCCCGGCTTCGACCAACGTGACGCAAGCGCGAACGAGTTTTCCGTTCGCTTCAACCATGCAGGTGTCGCACGTTTGAATCGGGCCGAGTTGGGGATGATAACAAACCTGGGGGATTTTTTTGTCGATTCGGTTGAGCAGTTCCAGAATGCGCTCCATGGCCCTGGCTTCCACGACTGCACCATCAACGGTCACATTGATTGTCATAAGTTTGAGCCTCTCTCTATGCGTGCCCGGCAAGCTTACACCACGAGTTTAATTTTAGCCAGATCACGGTAGGGTGGCGCTCCTGCGCCGCCTCCCCGCCGGTTTTGGTCGCGCGACCCGCCTTCGTCTGACTTCGGCGCGGCGAGAGGCCGCGAGGGATTTGATGCATATATGAGTTCTATTTCCGGCATGCATGGGGCACGACAGCGAAAGATTCGGCGTTACCTGACCAATCAGGACAAGCTCGACCAATTGACGCCACTCAACTGGAAACAGGCTCGCGAGAAATCTCTCCAAAAAGCCGCTTTAGTTCAATTGACTCCACGCTCGCCACTCGCCAAACATCTTCCGCGCCCTCAACTGGAGGAGGCTAAATCACCGCTTACAATCAAACTTTCCAGCAATGGTAAGGACGGCGCACTTCGCAACAGAGCCCCGACCGTGAGGGAGTGGGCATATTTCTAATTTGCCCCATTTGTCCGTAAAAGGTCACCCATTACGGCGGCGCTTTGCTAATTCCCTTCAAAGCCTTACCCTGAGGTGAATTGGCTTTTGTTAAATCAATATCCGGGATACACAAAGTCGTATTTTCCAGTTTGGATGCGATGAACGACACTGTCAGGTGGAACAACGACCCCAATTTCTGCCCTTTGGTTGTGGTCAGTCAATTTGCCGACGTCTATAAATGGTCCATTGATTTTCCACACATACCATTTCTCAGAAATTTTAATTGCAGGTTTACCATAGTCATGACTATCCCGAAACAACATGTCCAATCGCCCAATTTCATCGGTGTGACCGATTTTATTCCAGTAACCAAGCTTGCACCCGTTTTTCAAAAAAACGTGAGCGTAAAAATTCACGTCGCCTCTTACTATTTCTTCAACGTTTATTTTCTGATTCTCGGCATATTGCTTTTTAAACGATCGGATCACAGAACTATTTAACATGCTTACATCGTTGGCAACATATTGGATAAATTTTCTGCCGTCGGGCAATTTCACCTCAAACACGTCACCTATCTCAATTTTAGTCTTCATATGGCGCGCCTATGGTGGCATAATTCCATACAATTGCCAATACTTTGGAGCAATTGAATTGATTATGTTGAGAAGCTGACCACCCTTTCCACCGTATGCATTAATCAGCTTTTGCTCCCAAATTCTGGCTTGCAATCGTGTCAAACCGGTCGCACCGTTGACTTGGCGATACACAAGCTGGCTGCGACCGGTTCCGGATGCCAGCTGTTCGGCCGCCCGGACAGATAGGGACCTTTTAGTGATACCGACATATCTAACCACACCAGCTTTATCGATTCCCTCATATACTATATGTTGGCCCAATTTTAACGCGCCCTTTATCCCTAAGTCGCCAAGCTCCCCCACGCCCGTGACATCCAAGACTGCCATTGCCGCCCACACGGTCCCCATGACGTACTGACCGCTTGAGTAATAATGCAGGGCCTCCCATCCGCTTCCGATACCGGGAATCATGCTGACCAGAGTGCTTGGTTCACCGATCGAATGGTTTCCTACGGCGGTTGCGGCTGCAGTTGCGGCTCCCCCGGCGACACTCGCTTGTCCAGGAGATAGCACATTCGAAGCTGCAGCAGCCGATGACGGATGATACGCAAACACGGCATACGCTAGTTCGCCCGGATGGTCAGGGTCGGGTCCGACAGTGACTTGACCGTTGGGCGGATCGTCCAGTGAGCCAACCAGCGCCCCTGAAACGCCGCCGATTAATGCCCCAAGGCCAACATTTCCCCCTTGAAGCGCCGCGGAAGATGCGCCACCAACGGCTCCGCCAATCGCCCCACCAATTACCTGACCCTCGGTCGCACAACATCCCGCAGCTTGGGTGATCGCTGGTCCTATTAACCCCAATCCGACGGAAACGGTTAATCCCGCGAGGGCGCCACCAAGCGCACCAAGTGCTATATTGCCTCCTGTAGCTGCCGATGTGGCAGCCCCTGCCGCCGCGCCAATCAGAATAGCGGCGACGATGAACCAGAAAAAATTTCCACTTGGATCTACACAATTTAATGGATTATTTCCGCAATACGAATAGCGATTCAAGGTTTGCGGATTGTCTGGCGCCTGAACTTCCGTGTCCGGCTGAATGAACCGCCCTAGCTGTGCGTCGTAGTAACGCGCCCCGTAGAAATACAGACCAGTTTCGTCATCGGCAATTTGGCCCGTGTAACGGTTGGAGACGGGGAACGCGGACGTGTTGTTCTGATACGCCGTTTCGCCAAATGTCGAATATTCATAATGCTGAACAAGATTGCCGGAATTGTCCGTGAGAATATTGGATGAGCCGAGATAATCCGTGCTGTAGAAATAGAAGACGGGAGTGTAAATGGGCGAGGCATCCACGTTGCCGATTCCGGCAAGAAGAAAAGCGGAAATGGAGGCCAACGTAATGGCTTGTCGCCATAGGGCGCGAAAGCCAGACGTCCGTCGCATGCCATATAAGGCATTCCGTCCGCTGTACGGGCGCGGACGCCGGCGGCAGCGCCACTTGCTGAGTGCAGCGTCCCTACCAGCGATCATGCAAATTCCCAGGATTGCGAGCCAAGTTCCCCCGAACAGTGTCCATCGGCCACGTCCATTCTTGAATGGCCACGAAACGACGGTGCTGGCTGTTGTTGATACGGCATACCAATTCTTTTGACCGAAGACCTTAGCAAGACCAGCGTTGCATTGGGGTTCAAATGTTGCTACCAGTTGGCCGTCAGCAAAGACATGGCAGAGCACTTTTCCGTTGTTGATTTCATAAATGCCGCCAATCCACACCGTGTACCCATTGGTACCGCATCTCCACAATCGCTCACCGTTATCATCGTACCCAAATCGAACGGTGTCATTCGTCGTGGAAACCCGAATCAGTTGGTTTTGAGCGTCGTAAACGAGAGTCTGGTTCCCACGGTTGGTCATGTTCCCGCACGCGTCGTATGCGTAAGAAATTCCGTTTGCGCTGGTCACAGCGTGTGGTTTTACTCCATATTGGTACCCGCCAAGCCCAAAATCCTGATTCGTCAACATGTTCCCTATTGAGTTGTACCCGTATGTTCTTAACCCGCGCGCGGCCGAGTTGACGGCTGTCACGCGATAAGCGTCGTCATAGCTAACTCCGCTGATTGTCGCGGATGCCGCGCCACTTGGGTTTACACCATCGCTGACGCTCGTGAGATCGGAGACCGGATCATACGTATAACTCAAATTCTGAAAGGGGTCGGTTCCTAGTATCGTAGTATTTAAGTTGAATGTCTGATTCCGAGCCGCCAGAATTCGGCGTATGGCGCGAAAGCTG
>DASYYL010000137.1:0-3910 GCA_035933915.1 Verrucomicrobiia bacterium | reverse complement strand
AGTAACCAGCCATGCAACGAACCGGATCTGCGTTTGGTTGATAGGCATACCCGGGTTGCTCCTGGTATCGCTGGTGGCAAACCGCACCGTTCGCTCTATCCGCGCGTGTTGGAAAAAATGCCATTCTTTAACGGGCTGTTAGCGGAACGTCCTATGCGCTGTACTGGACACCGATACTTGATAACGCGGATTATCCGTGGACGGTGGCGGCGGTTGGAACCAACGGACAAACCAACTTTTTCTTCAACGGTGAAGGATATAGCATGGGCTTTTTCATGACGGTGGTGAGCACGAACAGCATTCCACCGTGGGAATTGGCCGACCCAAATAATCCGAGCCTTGGAATCCTTGCTGTCTATATCGACAGTCCGACCAACGGCGCTGTGATTCAATAAACCAGAACATCCAGCTTTAAACACTCATGAAATCTTTAATTTTATCAACGTTTCGACTGGCTCGCACCCTTCTTGCCATCACCGGCGTTCTTATTGGCAGCTTGAGCATGTGCCATGCGGACGGCATCGCCTGGGTTTTGAACAGCAGCAGTTACACCGTCGGCGACGGTGGCACCGTTAACGGTGACGTCGATCTGGTTGAGAACACTTCCAATCCAGGAGACCTAAGCTGGCCGGACCACGGATCGCAGGCGGACTCCACCTGTCTCTCCATTCAAGGCAGCGGAACGTACCAAATAGCGGCTACCAACCTGGTCAATCCCAGTTATTTCGGAATTTGTGAATATGTGATTAATTCTCCGGCCGGCAGCTACAGCCCGGTGCCATTTTCTATTGCATTTAATAATACGACCAACCTTGATTATGACCGGCAAGGGACCATTTCTGTGTCCAGTTCCTACAATAATACTCCGACCACTGCTTCCCTGACATTGTATAACACGGCTTCCATCATGAACGTGGCCATTCTCGTCAACGGCACAAATTATTCCGGCGATTACATTATCCGTGGTGAGGGAAATCAAACCAACTACATTCATATTTATCGTTTTGACACGCTTAATAGCCGGGTCGTGAACTATACTGTTGGGGGAACGGCTGTGAGCGGCACCGATTATACGGGCATCAGCAGCGGCAGCGTTACCATACCCGCCGGGACAAATGGCGTGGTTATTCCGATTAAGGCGGTGCAAAACACCAACATCATCGGCACCAGAATCCTCACGGTGACATTGACCAGTGGCTATTACCAAATCAACACAAACGCACAGACTGCCACAGTCGGCATCATACAGGACGTACCGACATTTTCAGTCACAGCGCCACAGCTTTACTCCTCACCCAACAGCAATGACGTTGGGGAATTTACCATCACCCGTACAGGAGGGATGAGTAACTCCGTCACCGCGAATTTGGCCTATAGCGGCACTGCTCCCGGCGCGGATTATACTTCGCTGCCTACGTCCGTGAAATTCGGGACCAATCAGGCCAGCACCAATTTGTTCGTCTATACGCTCAACCAATCGCTGGCAACCAATGAAACGGTGGTGTTATCCATCCTTACGAACTCTGTGTATGAACCGGGGATAACCACCGACGCCGTGGTGACGTTGGTGCCCAATAGCGAAACGACCAACGATGTCGTTTCACCCGAAGGCCGGTATTGGCGCGGTAGCGGCACCGACCCGACATATTGGTCAATGGTGGTACCGTTAAATGCACAAACCGGAACCGTTTACAGCAACCTCAATGGAAACTGTTCGAGTTTGTATCCGGGTCTGACCTCATGGAGCGGCACAACGTATTATCATTACAATGCCTCAAATTCCGCACCGCAAAATGTTCCGGGCAATCGAATCGCCTTCAATAACCCAATTGTTGCCTTTGGAGAGCGCGTTGGCGGAACGCCATTGTATTTCGGTCAAACATATCAATACGGAATTTATGCCGGTGATTCAGTGTTGTCCAACCAGCCCATTGTGATTCAGGCGTTTTACCGCACGAACTATCAACTGGCAGGAACGGTCAACATTTATGCGCCGAGCATTTACAACAGCAACAGCAACGCGTGGGTGAATTATACGACCAATGGTTTTCAATTTGCGACCAATGCTTACGGGCTGACAACAATCGTATCCGGTTCGTCGAGTCTTTATTATGGCGCAGAATCGTGGGGGGCATTGGTTTTGACCCACACCGCGACTGCACAATCGACAAATTATTTTTATGTTGTTGGCATTGCGGGGTATCCAGCTGACGGCAATTATCCGATGGCCGTAGACAGTGGCGACAATATCCAACCATCGTTGCTTTACTCTTTAGAATTTGAATCTTTGCCGCCATGGCGTTCAACGTTCATCGACAACCCGCACTTTGATGGCAAGCCATTGCCGCCGTTCTATGACGGCATGACGCTGGCAGAAATGATGACCAATTCCCCGGCGGTGACCAACACCGTCAGCTTCACTCCCTCGTCAGCCACCAATCTTGATGATAGTCCCGAACTACGGCGCAGCCCGATCTTGGACAGTTTTGTGGCCAGCATGAACAATGATCCGATTGCGTTGGCCAATTTTGTGATTAACCAAATCGGCCTTACCGACCCGATTGATTACAACGAAAGCGGAAGCGTCTCAGAACAATCCATCAATCTCGGCGGCATCACGCGCGGGGCTTTGGGGACCTTTCAGGAACGGCAGGGTTCACCTTATGACCAATGCGCCTTGCTGGTTTACCTGCTGCGTCAGGCCGGAGTGCCGGCAGTTTATGAATTTGCTCCACATAACGGATTGATGATGCTCGATTCGCGGTTAAGCCAGATGTTCAAATTCCAAGTCCACGGCGACCTGAATGATGCGGGCGTACCCTTCACCACCAATACGATGATTCCCGTAAATTATCCATGGGTTGCGGCTTATATCGGAACGAATTGGGTTCATATTTTCCCATGGATTAAAGACACGGAAATCACCCAAGGACTCAACCTTTGGGGAGAAATGCCCAGCAACTACACGGATGCTTACCAATGGATTCGAGATTATATCTACGGCAACACCAACTTATTGTCGCTGGCGCAGAATGGCGACAATACGTTGCGGGTGATTTTCCCGGCCTATCTGCAACAAACATTGCTGCAAAATCACCCTGGTGTTTCGGTGGATGATATTGGCGACCAGGTCATTGACCGCCAGCATTACTACGCCAGTTGGCCGCAATTCCCGACGCCAACATGGGTGACAAATACCAGTACGGCGATTGAAAGCCTTTCCTCCAGTAGCGTAACCAACGTGGACCCGCAGCTTACCAATGTCTTTGATACGGTGAGCGTGGAAATCGAAAGCGTCCAGGACCCGACGAAGGACATCAAGACCGGAGACATGCCGCTGGTAGAACTGGAAAACCGCGAATTCTACATCAACCAATTTGTGACCAACGGAAACGTGCAGCTAAACCTTGTGCTGATGCCTTTTCGCACGAACATCACCACAGTTGCCGCCTTTACCAATGATGCGACTTTGTTGGATAAGGAAGTTCTTTCTCTCAAGTTCGATGAATATGACGGGCTCCTCAACATCAATTTCCGCTATAAGCGGCACAAGGCCATTGCTGCGTCCTACCCGCAAGGCCCAACCTTTTTAAATTTTGGCGGATTGATTCCCGATTACGGCGCCCAGGAAGAAATCGATTTTACCCGCCCATTGTTGGTGGGAGATCAAGCGGCCATCTGCATGGATTATGGACAGGTTTCCCCTGAAATGCTCAATGCCGATGCACAGAGCCTGTGGCAAATGGAGCAAACATTGCGAAAAAGCCCCTCGCAAACCAATAGCGTTTCGTCGGACGTGTATGAGGGAGAATTGATGTATCTGGCTGGAATGTCCTATTACGAGAAATGCGACGAATTTGACCAGTTCAACCAACGGATACAGGGGGTTGACCAGATCGCCTCTTTCGCC
>DASYYL010000126.1:0-16050 GCA_035933915.1 Verrucomicrobiia bacterium | reverse complement strand
CAGACGATTATTGAGACCGAAATAGGGGTCGGGGTAGACGCCTTCGTTGACGAGGGTGGTCAGGACGGTTCCCGGAACGGTGGCGTCGTACCAATTCGCAGTGTCCACGCCGGGTTGGGAAAGGGTTGAACCGTCGGCGGTGAGTTTAGGCGCTTCGATCATTTCCCATCCGGCGTTAAAGACCAGTTCATTCCCGCGGAGGGTTGGCTCGCCAGGATTGGCAAGTTTTGGTTTACGATGGGCGGTGTTCACCAGCGGCGCGCGCGAGACGGGGAACTCGTCGGGAGGTTCAACGACGTCGCCGGTGGCGCCGCATTTTTCGATGGGATGGAGGACCGGTTGCGGACGGTATTCGCCAGGTTGTTCGGCGAGGGCGGTGGATATGGACGTGAACGAGAGAGCGACGATGAAAAGGAGAAGGAAGATGGAAGATGGAAGATAGAGGAGTTCTCCCCTGCCCTCTCCCGCTGGCAGAGGGAGAATCGTCGTCCGATGATTTGTAAAGACAACGGCGGTTTGAGAACGCACAGGCGATAGGCGCATGGCTAGGTTGTGTTTAGTCATAAAGTGACGAGTTCGCCCTCTCCCCCAGGGAGAGGGGGAATAGTCGCCTGACGGTTTGTAACGACATCGGCGGCTTCGTTTTACGCAGGCGTTGGACGGATGTTCCATATAAGCATTGAAATGCCGGGCTATTTTCACTTATCCCTTCGGGATATTTCAGCGCTGCCATCGATTCAAGACGCGGAATGCTGACGGTGATTGAGCCGTTGGCGGGGATGTCTACTTTGACCAGGATTGCAGTCCTTGTGTTGTTCAAGCAATCGTACTGGGCGAGGATGGTACCGTTGACGGCTTCGGCATATTTTCCTTTTGGCAAAACGAACCGCACACGGCCATCATAAAATTCTTCGGGCAGGTCGTTGGTGATAGTGACAAAATTGTTGGTGATGTAGCGCGCGTCCGGCTGGTCGGCGCGGACTTTGTCGGTCGCGCCGTTGTCGGTAAACAGGCCAAAAACATCCTTCTTCACGTCGCGCGGGCCCTGGGTTTGGTCACAGGTCCAGCCGTCGCTGTTGCGCCGGAAATTAAAAAATCCGGCCCTGCCCCAGAAGAAGGTGGCGCCGTCCATGTAAATGTAATAGGGCGACGTTTGCATCGTGAGCGTTCTGTGGCCGTGGCCGATGAGCATGAGATCACAATTGGTCGGAGTGAAAGGATGATTGCCGTCAGGCGCGCCGTCCCATTTGGCGTGGTAATGCTGGCCGATGAGGCGGAACTTGATCGTCGGGTCATCCAAAGCCACTCGATAGTCTTTAGCGGCCCAGTCCTTAAGCGCGGCGTCGCTCCAATCGTGCATCAGTACATAAAAATCACCCATCCGAAAAGACCAGGTGCGCTGGCCAAATTGCTGCTCATAAATGCCGACGGAAATCGGGTGCCAGTCAATGTCCGAGCCCAGGAGCAATTTGCCCGGCGGAGTGACGTCGTGATTGCCGGGCGTTTCGACGTAAGGCACATGATAGCCTTTGTGGGAATCCTTATACATTTCGCTCAACCGCAACTCCAGGTTGCTGGTTTCCTGGAACGAAAAGATTTTTTTGCCTTTAGGAACGTATCCCCAGTTTGCCCAATTATTCCACCCGTCGAGGGCGCCGTTGAAGTCAATCTGATCGCCAGTCACGAGGACAAAGCGGGGGTTGATGAGGTTGACAGGCTGTTGCATCCACATCAATTCCTCCCAGGTGCCGACCATTTTATAATATTGGCCGGAGGGATCGGTATGAAATTGATTGACGATCTGCTCGTCGCTCTCATGCAGAATGTAGAAATCGGTCGCGAAATCGGCAATGACACTGACGGCCTGCGGCTGGCTGGCGCCGCATTCGTTACAGGCGACGTTGAGGGTGAACAGTTCGGGCGAGGCATCGGCCGGGACCTTTATTTTAATTTGCCAGCCCGGTTGGGAACCGTTGTCAATGGAGGCATACGCCGCCGATACGATTTCGCACGGCCAGGTTTTCAGGTCATTTGCGATGGACGCGCTCCAACCGCAGGCTGACGACGAGGCTTTCACTTCGGCGGAGAAGGTGCGGTCGGCAGGACTATCGAGAGCCACGATGACCGGAGTGACGAAGCGCGGGCGCCAGAGAGCGGCATTGTTCGAAGGCCCGTTGACCTGCGAGCGATGACTAAAGGCGTTCGATCCGGCGGCCAGCGCAAGCAGCGCTGCAAGCAAGAGATATGAAGACCAGCGCCACAGGCGGAAACGATTGGGTGGCGAAGGATGGCTCATTGCGACTGCAGCCGATAGAAGAGGATGCCGACACTGCTGGATGGCAGGCTGATTTGCCACTGATTATTCGTCCAAACGGGCTGGCTGGCACTCGGTGACCATGAAACTGGCGGGGCGAGATTGGTTGCAGTATAAAGGGTGTAACCGACGCCGCTGGCCGGCCACGCAAAGATAGTATTTCCGCCGGCGGCGCTGACCGACAGCGCCGGCGTCTGGCGGGTCACACTCAAATAACTTTGAAGAACCGAATTTGACGCGACGGTGGCCCAGCTCGCCCAGACCCAATTCGAATCTTCGATGCCGCCATAGATGCGCGCTTCATCCATTGCGCCGTTGAAATAGAGGGCGTTGTTGGTGAAGCGGCCGAAGTTGAGCCCGGCATTATTAACAAAGTCCGAAACCAGTCCCGGTCCACCGTTGGCGATGGGTTCGGGCGAACCGTCTACGTAGAAAGCGGCGGTGGCCGTCGAACGATTGACAGACGCAGTCACCAAATGCCAATGGCCGGTCGTCACGAGGTTGGTGGTCGTTGAGATTTCCGATCCATTACTGCCATCGCCGGTGTCCAACAAAACAGCGCCGTTCGTGGTGTTGTACTTGTTGACAAACAGCGAAAACCCGGCTGAGCCGAAGCCGCCTGGCTGGTTGGCCCAAATGGTCTGGCAGCTATAGGCGCCGTACGGGATATTCACCCAGGCTGATAGGGTGAAGGCGTTATTGAGATTGGCGACACCGGCATCTAAAAATGTTGAGGCACCGTTAAACTCCTGTCCTTCACCGATAATGCCTGGCGTCTGGGCGGGCGCGGAGCCATCCAGCGCGGGATAGTTGAGCGTGCTGTCGGCATAGGGAAAGCCGGATTGCTCCAGGTGCCAGACCAAGTCAAAGTTTGGCCAGGCTGCCCCATTGGTGGTGTAGGCTGGCGGATTGGTTGCCAGGGGATTTCCCCAATAAGCCCAAACAAAATCATTGGTCGTCGAAATGGAAGGAACGTTGACCCATACGCTGGAAATGCCGTTGGTATTCCATTTGTCGATTTCATACGGAAGGGGCAGGATGCCGCTTTCATCCGCGAAGCGAAGGTCGCCGCCGGCTGGCGAGGCGAACTGACGATACGAAAAGCCAGTGACATTGGTGCTTAAATCCACAAGCACCGGGAAATCAGTTAGCGTTTCGCCCTTGATGTATCCCGAAAAAAAAACCTTGGTGCGCGAGCCGTAATCCGTGGGATTAATTGTCACGGTGCTGAAAGTGGATGACGCGGGCGCCCAGGAGTTGGTTGTAAATGTCTGAGCATAGAAACGATAGTAATAGTTTGTGTTGGGCAGGAGGCCTGAAAGCGTGGTTGTGAACGTTGCAGGGCTGAAATTTGTGCTTATTCCCGCGTACTGCGCGTGTTGCCATGTGCCATAGGTCGCGCCGCCGTCCTGTGTTCCATAATAGACCCAAACCGTGGCCTCGCTCTCGCCATATATTCCCTGCGCAACCGTGCCGGAAACCGAAGCCGCAGTGTTTGTGATCAGGGTTGAACCGGTGTTGGCCACAGTAATCGGAACGGGCGCGGAGAGCGGAGCATTGAGCAGCGGAGACATCAATGAGGTGAATTCCGTGTCCGTCGGCAAACGGCCATTCGTTTGGTAGAATTGCGCCACAGCCATCTTCGCGTCGTTGATGAAATAATTATGGAGGTACCAGGCGGGGACTTTTTGGTCCGCATAATTGATCAGGCAAAAGTTCGTGGCGTAGTTCGCGTTCGTATTGCTATACATTTCCCACATGAGAATGTAGGGAAGACAGTCGCCGTTGTAATTCCAGTTTATCAGCCGCTGCATATACGAACGAATTTGCGGTTCCTGCTGGCTGGTCGGTTCGTAGCCCCAGCCATATTCGCCAATCCACATGCGGCAACCGGGATTGACTGTCGCTTTGTTAGTGGGGAGCATGGACTCCATGTAATTCAGGGTGGCGTCGAGGTCGCTCGAGCTCAGATTTTGCGCGTCGTAGGAGGAGTAGGACAAGTAATCGAGATTGGTGACATAGGGAACCACGCAATTGATGACGCGCTCATTATTGTTGGTACCGTTGTCCATGGCATCGCGAACGCGGTTACATTCGGCGTAGTTGTACACCCAAACATTTGAATAGGTCGTGGCGGCCTTGGCATCATCCACAGCTTTTTGGCGGTTGTTGAGCCAGCCGATCATGCCCTGGATGGTGATGGCCGGCGGATTGGTAGTCCAACCGTTGACCTCGAGATAGCCGTCACCTTCCCAGTGCCCGAGGTAAAATGTTTTGCCGGAGTTGTTATAGTTCGTGAGCAAATATTGCGTGAGGGCATACATTTCCTGGTAATCCTTTGCCCCTTGCGTGGCGTTATAACCGCTTTTCCACCAGGCATCCGAATTTTCGAGCGGATAGGCCCACGCGATGACGTGACGGAACGGCATGTCGAACACTTTGTGATAGCTTGGTTCATCCCGGACGAGCGTTAATAGATTGGTCACGTTCGGCGGCAACGGAATGCCCTCCTGGCCGGATGTGTTCGAGCCGAGATACAGCTTGATGATATCGCTGCCCATGTTGGTCATGGCTTCGGCGGTTTCGACGAAAACGTTGTTGGTCGTAAAAGGGCCATACATCGGGGCGAAGGTTTCAGTGCCGAGGCGGACGTCATAGGAGTCAACCTGCGGGAGGGACAGGTTGGTGGCGCTGGACCTGGCGATGGGAGCCAGAACGGCTAATGCGGCGGCGCACAATTGCAGGAACCCGCGAATACGACGGGAGAGAGAGCCCTGCGCGTTGCGTGTTGCGTAAATCATTGCAAGCCCCTCATCGGAACGGCAGGCGGTATTAGCGTTTGAACAATTGAACCGCAAAATAGTTAGAGCCTCCTCACGTCGGCGCCTACGGGAGAAGAAGGCGAATTCGTTTTTTGTTTGAAGCATTAAATTCCCGATATCTTTCCAAACTGAGTAAATGCAGTTAATAAGGCAAACTGCCGGTTACAGGGGCGGTACCGTGCTTGCACACCCACAGAACGTCCGGGTCGCCTCCGCCAGGGCCGGTTGCGGCGAGTCCAGTTTTGACCAACGCCTGATAGTGAACGTCCGGAATGCTTCCAGGGGCCGCCCATTTATGAATTTCGACGTGGCCGTCGCAGAAACCAAACGGGCAAACATTGCCGTTCTTGGCCGGCACATCAATCCATTTGGTATTAAATGTTGAATTGCCCGGCATTTCGTACGCGAAAGTGGCGTCATTAATACTATCCGGATGTTCCTCCAGAAACATAAAAAGATCTGCGGGGCCCGGCTTATTGACGACCTGGCTTTCCTTTGAGTAAACCAAATAGGGACCGCCCGGTGATTTAGGATTTAACCATGTGTCTCCGAGGTTAGGATCATTCTGCGTTGCAGGGTTCGTATAGCATCCGATAGCCGCGTTCATCGAATAGCTGCGGTTTCGGGGAGAGCCTGACAGGCCAAATTGCTTGCTAAGGTCGAGCGGAGATTTAAACACCGCTGGATTTTGGACATACGGGGCCAGCAGACAATTGGCGCTCAGAAGGGTCAAATTTGTATCGTCCGTCCCGTTGGCTCCGCCGTTATAATCCTCCCACTGCTGGATCCAGGCATAAAAATCGTCGTTTGCCTGGCCCTGTCCGTTCGCAGGAAAATAACCATTATTGTCGCCAACGTACATGATCCCGCCCTGGCAAAATTGCCGGACATTGGCCGCGCTCTGGGCATTCTGTGCCCGTAATTGTGCGGAATGCAAAACCGGCATCAATATCGCCGCCAAAATGGCGATAATGGCGATGACCACGAGGAGTTCGATAAGAGTAAAGCCTGCGGCTGCTGTTTTTCGTTCCATATCCACGTCCCTATTTACCATTCCCCTATGATGACTCTCGCACCTCGACTTTAAAGAGTCAACCCCCTCTGCCTGGAGAGAGAGAATTTGCCGGAGACTGCTCCTTCTGATTTTTCTACCTTGATTCTGCATTTTATTTTTTTTGGCCGGCGGAAATGTGTCGCCACATTTCCGCCAGCATTGATTTTTCGTTACGGTAGTTGCGCCTGGACGCGGAAGTATAGTTGCGTCCCGCTAATTGAGTTGGTGTAAGGCGACGTCGCGCCGGTCACATTGCTGTAAGGACCATTGAGATTGCTCGCCGATTGGAGCGTGCCGCCCGGCCAGGTCAGGATGGCCTGGTTGCCCACGGTCCGGATCGTGAGTGTAATCGGCAGCGTGATGGTACTCGCCACGGTCGAATAGGTTGAGAATGTGCTATTGTTAGCGATTGTGTTGTATTCGGCCGAAACCCAGTTCGAATCCTCAATGCCCCCGTAGATGCGCGCTTCATCCATAACCCCGGTGAATGGGAATGCACCGGCGGTAAACCGGCCGAGGTCCATGTCGTTATTCGTCGGGAAATCGGTGGAGACACCAGGACTGCCCGATCCGGACACGGCCTCAGGATTGCCATCCACGTAGAACTGGATGCTGCCGTTCGCCCGATTTATCGCGGCCGTCACCAAATGCCAGGCGCCAGGGAGAACCAGGCCGGTTGCTGTCTCCGGTTGGTTGTTGTCAGTGCCGAAGAGCACCGCACCGTCAGCGGTGTTGTAATCATTGATAAAGAGATCAGCCTCAGCCGTGCTGTAACCACCCGGGCCGTTGTCCCAAATACCCTGGATATTGCTGGCGGTCGGGGCCAGGTTCACCCAGGCAGATTCAGTGAACTGATTACCCAGGTTGACCGTTCCAGCGTCAAGGTAGTTGCCACCGGCGAATCGCTCGCCGTAACCGACAATACCTTGAACCGGAGCGGGCGCATTGCCACCCAAGGCGGGATAGTTTGTAGTGCTATCGACAAACGGGAAGGCGCTTTCCTTCAAGTGATAGACCACATCATATCCAGGCAGGCCGAGGAAGGCGGCTGGCTCCCACACTGCGCCATTGGTCGTGTAAGCGGGCGGTGTGGTATCATTTGGGTTACCCCAATATGCATAAATGGCGTTGTTGGTGCCGCCGGACAGAGCCGGGACCTGGACCCAGAAGCTGGAAATACCATTGCTGTCGTCCCATTGATCCACTTCATAGGCCAACTGATTTGTACCGGTGCTATCGGCGAAGCGCAAGTCGGTTCCATTTGGCGTCAGGAATTGGCCATACGAGAAGCCAGTCAGATTTGTGCTCAAACGCACCAATGCCGGGAAGTATTGGAGGGTTTCGGAATTGGTATAGCCGCTAAAGGTAATCTTGAGATGGCTATTGTAGTTGGCGGGATTCACCGCCGCAATTCCAGTAACACCGACAACCGTCGCCGTGCTGCTCACAAGCGGCGTCCCGGCGCTGTAGATGTTGGTGATGGTGCAGTAGTACGAATTCGTGCCGAGTAGCGCACCGAAGCTATAGCTCGAATTGGTGGCTCCGGCCACAGCCGAGCCATCCTGATACCACTGATAAGACAGCGGCGGGGTACCGGACGCCTGAACGGACAGGGTGACTGGGTACGCAACATACGAGATGACATTTGTCGGCTCGATGTTCTGGACGAATTGAGGGGCCTGGGTAACCGCCAGGGTCGCACTGGCGGTC
The DNA here is from genome assembly GCA_035933915.1 of Verrucomicrobiia bacterium. GTDB lineage: Bacteria > Verrucomicrobiota > Verrucomicrobiia > Limisphaerales > UBA11358 > UBA11358. The sequence continues at coordinate 8,150 of DASYYL010000126.1, read as the reverse complement.
GTGGAGCCGTAGGCGTTTAGCACGGTCACTGTATAGGTCCCTGCCTGGGATGGCTGAACATTCGCCAAAACCAGTGTTGCGTTAGTTCCCGATGGAATCACGTTGTTGTTATTATCGCGCCATTGATAGCTGATGGGCTGAGTTCCCTGAGCCGTGGCAGTAAAGACGGCCGTCGCGCCCTGATTAGTAGTAAGGTTCGAGGGCGTCACCTGAGCATTGCTCGGGACAAAGCCCACGGCATTATAATCCGTCAGGACCTGCGCTGCGGACAACGCCTTGTTGTAGATGGAGACATCGTCAATCAATCCGTCGAACTGATAATCGTAATTGGGCGGATTGTAATTGCCCGATTGGCGGGCGCCGATCGTCATGGGCATGGACGAGGCCAGGAGACCGCTGCCGGGCGTGATGGTGGCGCTGCCAAGCTGCCTGCCGTCCATGTAGAGATACAAATGGCCGCCAGCTTCATCGCACACGCCAACGACATGGTGCCATAAACCATCACCATTGATGAGCGCGCTGCTGCTGGCTCCGGAGACCGTTCCAGCCGCGTTGCGGACGAAGAAACGCACATAGCCGCTGGCAGTAGCGCCGGTATCCAGGACGAATTGTTCCCCACCACCGCCAAAGCCGACGCCGACGATACAGTCGCCAAGGCTGTTGTACCCGACTTCCTGAACCCATGCTTCCACGGTAAATTCGGCATTCTGTCCATTTGGCGTGCTGAAGTTGGGGAAGGGCGCTACATCATTGGCCAGGCTATTTACCGTGCTGGCAGCGCCGAAATAAACACTCGTTTCACTGGGATCAGTATTAACAGCATTCTGCGAAGAGTATCCTGGCTCGCCCTGGAATCCTGCAGTGTTTGTATAGTCTGCATTGAACCCGCCGACATAATCATACGCTGTCGTCACGCCATTTGGTTCGTCAAGACGATAATAGGAGATTGGCCCATTGGCGAGGACCTGAGCAGGATAAGGCGCGATTGGGTCGGTCAGCACGGTAATGGCGACCGGGGTGATATTGGTCGTGCCGGCAACATTGGTGATTGTGCAATTATACGTCCCAGCGAGCGTAATATTCGTGATCGTATAGGTTGCATTGGTGGCGCCAGGAATTACCGTCGTGCCCAGTTTCCATTGGTACGATGGTGTTGCCCCGCTGACGGTCACAAACAACGTTGGGCTCGCATTGGAAAAGATTTCAAGCTGCGCCGGAGTTTGTGAAATAATAAAGGGCGATCCGTAAATGGTCACGTTGACCACCGAACTGGTGGCCGAACCGAATCCACCACTGGCGACGAGATAATAGGCGCCCGAGTTCCCCGCCACCGCCGGCGCAAAGATGAGGCTGGAATTGGTTTGTCCAGAGACCGCCACTCCATTAGTGGTGTACCATTGATACGTGACGCTGCTGCCGCGAACGCCGGTGGAAACCGTCACAGTTTGGCCCTGATTGGCGGTGGCCGAGGAGACCGGCTCCTGCCAGAAATACGGCGGCACTTCGGCGGCGTTGAATAATGATTGGATCTGGGCGGCCGTCAGGGCGTTCGTGAAAAACGCGACCTGAGCGACGTTGCCATCAAAGGTTCGAATCGAATTGTAGGGACCGCCCCACGTCGGATAGGTGTATTCCGGATCACCGCCCAGGAGGAGGTCCTGGGTGCTGCCGACAATTTTAATTCCCGCGGGATTGTTGTTGCTAAGCGCCAAAGAGCCGTCGAGATAAAGATATTCGTTGGTCCCGTCTGAAATACCGGCGACCATGTGCCAGGCGCCGTCGTTAAAGGCATAGCCGTTGTTATTCACTTGAGCAGCGCTTGTGAATTGCAGTTCAGGACCAGGGCCCGGATTAAAATGGTTTTCAGCATCGCCGGTGTTTTGCCCCAGTGCGAGACGGTATGAAGCGTCGCTGTGGCCGAGAATTTCCTGGAAACGGCCCGGGCTGTCGGCGGGGCCGGTTTGATACCAGGCAACCACGCTCATCGGCACCGCGCCGGTCGGATTCAATTCAGAAGGTAGGTTGCTGTTACCCACGTCCACTGCGCCAAGCCAACCATTGATGGACACGCTCTTGCTGTTGGCTCCGAAACCGGCATAGGGGGGGCCGGCCACACCAGGAGTGGTACCCATCTGATAGACCGCGTTTGCCGCCGTACCGAGGGTTCCAAGATTCGTGGCAACCGGAAACAATGCGCTCGGATAGCCGGCGTTGGCCTGGGTCGCTCCGTCATTCATTCGGAAGTAAAGAGAGGGACCGTCGGCCAGGATCGTGTTGGTGTATGTGGCCACGCTGGTCGCGGCCAGATAATGGTTCTGAACCTGGGTTCCAGTGAGAGCGGTGGGATAGATTGCCACTTCAGCCAGGCCGCCCCAGGTCGCATTGCCGTAGGAAACCGGTTCGGCCGGACCGGCGCCGATGATCAATGGCGACGTAGGATCCACAACGTATGTTTGCCCTGCTCCATTTGGGTTGACCGTCTTTTGTTTGGCCAGAACCCCGTTGGTATACATGATTTCCTGAGAGCCGTTGTAAGTGCAGACCACATGGACCCACTGGCCCACCCAAGAATTTGTGGGGCTGTCCACTTCGTTTACTTTGCTTTCACCGTTTGTTTCGTAGCAATCAAAGAAGAAAAAGTTCTGGTAAGTACCCAGGGAGAAACCGTCCCAGCCGACTGTGGGACCGCCATTAAACTGGTTGGTCGGGTTGGGGCCGCCGATGTTCATGGTGGTTTCGCCACCTTCGCTGATTATGGTTAAAAGACCGCTGGTAATTGTGCCGAGGTTGACCCAGGCTTCAATGGAGAACGGGGCCTTAATCGTCACTGCCGCGTTGGCCACGCCATTGGTGCGGCGCGGAAGAATGATGTATTGGCCCTGCGTCTTTTGACAATTGAGCGCCAGGTCCGCTCCGGCGACAGGTCCCGGCTCCGTGACGATGTTGTTCGTTAAATACCATTGGTTGCCCGAAGGTTGATACCAGCCGCCGTAATAGCCATCGCCCGCCGCGCCCGCCGAACCACTGTTGGTCGCGGTCAAATTCAAAACCTGAGGCGGTTGCGCCGTTTCATTCAACGGCCAATAGCCTGCGGGATTTAGTCCCATGACTGTATTTGAATAATTTTGCGCCCAGGTGGTGACGCATGCCCCCAGAATGAGAACGATTCCGAGAAGCCGGGCCAATGTGCTTTTTTGCATAATAATGATTAGGTTAACGTGTTTCGGCGGCTGAAGTTTTAGGTCAATTAATAATGAGATTTGCAATGACCAATCGCTCCGTTGAAATAAATACGCCCCGCCTCCTTGCGTGAAGACAAACCATGCTCAATCGGGACTCGATGTGTCATTATAGATTTTTTACCACGGAATATGGATTCCAGTAATCCCCATTTGAGGGCAAAATGCGTTACAAATCTGAAACGGAGGGCATTTTCACCCCCCATTTGGGGGGGCACCTCGATTAAATCGCGATTTCTCACATAACTTTTGGAATCAGCTAACATGCGCCGTTTAATCTCAGCGGACCGGTCAGACGGCCAAACCAATATTGCCTTTTAAATACCAGTTTTTGACCAATCGGCAACAGGACACAGATTTGAGAGAACTAAAAATGAGAAATGAAGAACTAAAATCGACGGACTTAACCACAAAGGAAGCCAAAGCAAAGCGAGAGCCCGTTAATCTCAAGTTCTAAGATACTTTACAACGGCTTCCGTGCGGGAGCGAACGTGCAATTTGTCGTAAATATTTTTGAGGTGCGAACGAACAGTTTCAAAGCTGATGGCGAGGGCATCCGCGATCTCTTTGTAGCGATAACCTTTTGACAAAAGTCTCAAAATTTCCTCTTCGCGCCTGGAAAGAGGCTCGTGTTCGGTCGCGGTTTCCTTTTGTTTTTGGAAATATTCTACGACGGTACGCGCGATTTTGCCGGACATGGGCGACGCGCCGCTATAAACCTCCTGAATGGCGTTGAGCAATTCCGAGGGCGACGTACGTTTGACCAAATAGCCGCTGGCGCCGGCGACAAGCGATTGAAAGACTTTTTCATCATCCTCATACATCGTCAGCATGAGAATTTGCGTTTTCGGCAACCGGGCTTTGAGCTTTCGCACGCATTCGATTCCAGACATGCCGGGCAGATTGATGTCCATCAGGACCACGTCCGGTTTTTTGAAGACGACGTCCTCCAAGGCCTCCTCGCCGCTGGAATGCGAACTGATGCAGCGGATATTTTCGGTCCCGTTGATCAGGACGCCCAGGCTTTCGCGCACGCGACGGTCATCTTCCACAATGGCAACGGTAATCTGCATAGCGATGTCAGTCTTCGGCGCGGGTCATTTCATTTGAGTGTATCCGAACCCGGAAACAAATGCGAGTCCCGTTGTCGGGCCGGCTGCACATCTCAAACGTGCCGCCGATTTCGCGGATGCGGTCCTCCATATTGGACAATCCGTTTCGGGAACTGGTTGCGCCGTCATCAGAGACGCCGACGCCGTTGTCTTCGATGCAGATTTCGAGCGTGGAACGGTCCACTGAAATTTTCAGCCGCGCCTCCGAGGCGCGCGAATGCCTGGCAATGTTGGTGAAGGCTTCTTTTGCCGTCAGAAATAAATTGTGCCGGACATCCGCGGCCAGGGGCCAGGCGGGGAGGCCCGAGGGAACGTCCAAAAGGCAACGAACGGCTGTTGGCTGGAAAAATTCCTCGGCGTAAGCTGCCAGATACAGCCCCAGCTTATTCAGCGTGTCATTCCGGGGATTGACCATCCAAACCATTTCATCGAGCGTTTGAGCGAGCTCGCGAGCCGTGTCGCAAATCCTATCCACGTGCGAAACCACAGCGCCTTCTTTAGCCGAGGCGCGCCGGGCAAATTCTCCGAGGAGGCCGATTTGCGTCAAACCTGCGCCGATCTGGTCATGCATATCGCGAGCGATGCGCCCGCGTTCGCGCTCGATGGCGTGCTGCTGCTCCAGCAAGGTAAATTTTCGCTGCACACGCCGGCGCGCCGCATAGAGCACCAGGCCGGCGATCGCGCCGACAGCCGTTACCGCCATGACAACGCGGAACCACAGCCGCTGCCAAAGGTGCGGAGCGATGACTACGTCTAATTCGGCGCCGGCTTCATTCCAGACGCCGTCCTTGTTGCACGCAATAACCTCAAACCGGTAGTCTCCCGGCGGAAGATTATTGTAGTACGCCACGCGGCGTATCCCCGCATCAATCCAGGTGGAATCCAACCCATCGAGGCGGTATTTGAAACGGCAATTTTCCGGCCCTGAAAAACCGATTGCCGCGTATTGAAATTCCAGCTCGCCGCGCCCGGGCAAAATCCTGAGCGGCTCCGACCGCCTGGCAAGAACCGAAGTAGCGCCCGCCAGCTTCATCGTGCCGTCTTCAATCACTTTTTCATCAGCAGCCACCGATTCGATAAATACCGACGGCGGCTCCTCGTCAATCTTGATCGTCTTCGGGTCCACGACCGCCAATCCTTTGACGGTGGGAATCCAGATGCGTCCGTCACGGGATTTCCAGATCGAGGGTTTGCCTTCGCCATTGCACTGCGGCGTTTCCATCCCATCATTTTTTCCGTAGGCCAGGCTGATGATATTTTCGAGTTTTCCGTTGTCAAACGCATCGAGGTCTCTCCTACGGACCCGGAAGACGCCACGGGAAGAACTCATCCAAATCCAGCCCCGATCTTCCAGAACGCCTAAAATGTCGTCGCTGAAAAGTCCCTCGTGGCTGGTGTAGGTTGTAAAGCTGCCGTTGCGGTAACGGTCCAGGCCATTGCTGGCGGTGCCAATCCACAGGTTGTTGTCCTCGTCCGCGTATAGATCAGTTAGCCCGTCATTAGGCAATCCATTCGTCGTGGTAAATACGGTCAATTGGCCATCCAGCCAGCGCGCCAATTCGCTTTGCGCCGCGAACCAAAGCGAGCCGGAAGTGTCCTCGCAGATGTCCCGGATACTTTGGTTGGTCAGGCTTTCGGTCAAATCATTGGCGACAAATTTTCCATCTCTCAAACAACTGAGCCCATGGTCGGTGCCCGCCCAAAGGCATCCTTGACTATCCTCGTAAAGCACACGAAGACCACCATTTATCAATCCATCGTGCCAGTTGTAATGGGTAACCTTCCCATCTTTGATGCGCATCAATCCGCCATCGTAATCAGCGCCCACCCAAAGGCTGCCGTCACGGCCTTCACAAAGGGACAGAATCAGGTTTTGAGAAACGTTTGTTGACGGCGGAGCATAGGGGATAATTCTTTCCCCTTGCAGTTCGTCCAATCCACCACCCCAGGTGCCAATCCAGATGTTGCCGTTTGTATCATCGAGGACCGACATGACGTTATTGTATGTCAATCCCTGTTGGGCTGTGTAAGTCAGGAATTTTTCAGGAGTCATGCGTGTCAGCCCTTCTCTTGATCCCACCCATAAATTGCCTTCGCGGTCAGCGAAGAGCGTGTTGACCTGGTCGAACGGCTGGCCATCGCTGTCCGGCTGATGATAGAAGCGCCCGTCCCGGAAGCGATTTAATCCGCTGTAAGTGCCAACCCAAAGGTTTCCGTCGCCGTCCTCACAAATCGCGCTGACAAATGTGTCGGACAGGCCGTATTTTGTGTTATACGCGTAAAAATCTATGGCCCAGAACCAATCGTACCAAAGCAGACCGTTATTTGAGCCGACCCAGATTCTGCCTCCACGGTCCTGGCAGATGACGCGGACGGAATTGTTGGGCAAACCGTTGGGCATGGTAAAGGCAGCCATTGTTCCATCCCGCCCAAGCCGATTAAGTCCTTTGCCGGTGGCAATCCAAAGGTTCTTGTCCTGGTCCTCGTAAATGTATCTCACTACGTCTGATAGCAAACCGTCACGCGTCGTATAGGAGCGAAATGTGCCGTATCGATAACGGCTCATGCCGGTGGTCGTGCCAATCCAGAGCGAATAATCGCCGCTTTGGTAAATGACGAGGATTTCATTGCCGGCCAGGCCGTTGGTCGTGGTAAATGTGGTAAAGACGCCGTTGAACAGGCGGACCAGGCCGCCGCCATCGGTACCGATCCAAAGCGAGCCGTCTTTGCCGGCGCACAGAGCGGTAATGGATGAATTCTTCAGGGCCGGCGTGTTACGGTCATTGTAGCAGACGAACTGGTTGCCATCGAATCGCGCCAATCCGCCATGCGTACCCACCCACAAAAAACCATCCGCAGTCTGCGTGATGGCCTGGACCGAATTGTCCGGCAATCCATCATCTGTTTGCCATGAGTGCAAAGCGTAAGGAAAGACCGGCTGATCCATGCTGGACCAGTCCAGCCAGCCGCTGGCACTGCTAATCTGCCGGCGGTAATGGATGGCGCTGTTATTGTCCGGGTCAGTGGCAAAAACCTCCAGGTCGCCGTCTTCGTTTACTCCCACAGATGGGGCAGTTCCGGCCTTTTCATTCATCTCCGTCCAGGGCGACCAGTCATTGGACGAAATGGGGAACAGTTCCCGTTGATGCAGCGATTTCCAATAGGTCCTCATTTGCACGAGATAGGAAGGAGAAGTATTGGTGAACAGCTCCCATCGGTGCATCAGCATGGAGTCACTGGGACGGACGGCAAAAACTTCGGTGCGTTGGTCTGCGCTCTGTCCCAGGGCGAGGCCCGGCCTGGCATTTGTGCCGAAGTCCTGCCATGCAGTCCAATTTGTGCTATCGCCCTCGTCTGCCTGGCAAATCCATTGAACTTCGCCGTTCATTTGATTCACCGCAAAAAGCCGCAGCCTGCCCCCCATGTCCTGGGCAGCGGCAAACCCTGGAGAAATCGTTCCGCCCAGACTAACCCAGGCCGACCAGTCATTGGACGTGTTTGGATGAAGTTGCCAGCAATGAAGCAGTGCGCCACCCCGCGCCGCCAGGCCAAACAATTCGAGGCGGCCATCCCTATTTTTGGCGGCCACCAGATCCGATTCAAGCATGCCACCCAGATCAACCCATGACGACCAAACGTCATTGGACATCTGCTCGATATATTTTGCATGATGCGTATCGGCATCCACAGCGAAGACGTCAATCCGCCCATCCGCATTTTTTTCCGCGGCAACCGATGCCTCGAATCGGCCACCCAGGCTGTGCCACGATGACCAGTCCGTGCCATTGGCGGCCAGCTG
>DASYYL010000115.1:0-28378 GCA_035933915.1 Verrucomicrobiia bacterium | reverse complement strand
GGCGGATACCGGAGATCGGTATATGCCTTGAGGAATTCAAAAAGTTTGGTCAACCGTTCGCGCTTGGCTTGCGTGTCAGGCTGAATATTCATGGGCATATTGTGCCGACCACGTTATCAACTGACAAGCCGCGACAGATTGGAGCGAGGTGAATTGTAATCCGAGGGCGGAATCAAGTTTGCGTGGGCACTGGACGGGCGCTTTTGGAAATCGGAGCGAACGGAACAACTGTGGAGTCGCGAGATTTTCAAAACGCCCGTTGAGTGCCTGGCCGTTTAGGTTCGTATTGCTGGCGATTTGTCTGGCCGGTTGCTGAATACCTGGAAGCAAGCCGGCCAGTCAAAGCGCTGGGCAGCATCATTGCGATACGAATCCTGAAATAAATTTCAGATTTCATCGGATGGAGTGTAAACATCACCAATAAAACCAATAGGAATACGCACTTTTACAGCTAAAAAGTGAAGTTTCATTTTGTGTAAAGATTGCACAAAAACAGGCTTCTGCTCTGCCAAACTTGTTGCCGTATGAAAAAATCATCGGCCAACTGCATAAAGTGTATCACATACATCTTTGCGGAGAGGAGTTCAGTCAAACTACCCGACATGAAACTGGATTCGGTCATCGTTCCGGGGTTGAACCACGCTTCGTGTGGCAGGCACACCTTGCGCCCGATGGGTTCAGCCAGAATGACCAATTAGGAAGTGAAATTAACGATTGTGCCAACGGGGCATAGAACCATTTGAGAAACCGCTAACATAGCGTTTTGTGTTCACAGCCATTGCGCAGAAAAATCTGGCGGATGCCGAAGGCTACTTCGACGAGCATCTGGCGCAGAACGATTACTATGCCGCCGGTGAAATCCGCCCCGGCCAGTGGATCGGTGCGGGCGCGGAACGGCTGAGATTAAACCAAACCGTCACGCGCGAACAATTTCATGCGCTGTGTGAAAATAAAAATCCGAATGACGATCAACGCCTGACGCTGCGGCAGGAAAAAACCAATCAGCGACGCGTCTTTTATGACTTCACCTGTTCCGCACCCAAATCGGTATCGGTGCTGGCAGTGACGATGGATGACGACCGGCTGGTGGCCGCCCATGAAGAAGCGACGCGCATCGCGTTCCGTGAACTCGAAACCTTTGCGGCAACGCGTGTGCGCAAGCAGGGCAACCAGCGTGACCGCACCACCGGCAATCTGGTCGCCGCCGCGTTCACGCACACGAGCAGCCGGGCGCTCGACCCGCTGTTGCATACACACCACACCGTCTTCAACGCCACGTTTGATGAAACGGAAAAGCGTTGGAAAGCCCTTCAAGCAGGTGGCATGTATGACGCCATCCGTTACGGCACGGCGGTTTATCGGAATGAACTGGCCAAACGGGTCCAGCAGATTGGCTACCGAATTCGTCCAGCGAAACATGGATTTGAAATCGAGGGCGTGAGCGATGTGGTGTTGAAAAGGTTTTCCAAGCGTTCTCAGCAACGTGACGCCGTGGTCAAAGAACTGGAACAAAAGCTGGGGCGCAAATTGTCGAACAATGCCATCGCCCTGGCGGTGCATCAAAGTCGGACGAAGAAGATCAAGGGCGTCTCGACCACCGAGGTTCGCGAGCAACAGTTAGCCCAATTGCAACCCGATGAATTGCAGGCGCTGCAAAAACTCACCACATCGGCCCGACCCGTTCGGCAAATCCGCCGGTTTGAACCGGAAAACCAAGCCCTGAATTACGCCGTAGCCCATGTCTTCGAGCGGAAGTCGGTCGTGCCGGAGCATGAACTGTTGGGCGTGGCGCTGGCGCAGCATCCGGGGGAACTGGATTTGCCGGCGTTGAAATTGGCGGTAAAGGACTCGGCTCAACTGGTCAAGACCGGGCGCGGATTATCCACGCCGCAGATTTTGGCGACAGAACTGGATTTGATTCAGATGGTCAATGTGGCCTGCGACACTGTTGCGCCGATCCATACAACCTACAAACCGGCCGACTGGTTGGGCGAAGATCAACAACGGGCGATTTATCATGTCCTGCGCACTTGCGACCGCATCACCGGCCTGCGTGGTTTGGCCGGCACGGGCAAGACCACGGCGTTGCGCGAACTGGTCGCTGCCTGTGCAGAAGTGAAGATTGAACCGCTGTTTTGCGCGCCGACGGCGGCGGCAACCGAAGTCTTGCGCAAGGAAGGATTCGAGGCAAAGACGCTGCAAAGTTTGCTGCTGTCGAAACCGAACTTGGATGAACGGCGGTTGGTGGTTTTGGACGAAGCCGGGGCAGTGGGCATTGACGACATGAAGCGGCTGTTTGAACTGGCACGGGATGCCCGCATCGTGTTGTCCGGCGACACCGGCCAGCACGCCTCGGTGGTGCGGGGTGATGCTCTGCGGATTCTGGAACAACATTCCAATTTTCAATCCGGCCAACTGACCCGCATCCGTCGCCAGCGTAAGGCCGAGTATCGCAAGGCGGTCGAACTGGCCGCGCAGAAACGGACACTGGAGGCGTTCGCCCAACTGGAACGCATGGGCGCGGTTTCAGAATTTACCGACGCCCAAATCCACGAGGCGGCGGCAAAATCGTATTTGAAAGCACTGGCGGAAAATAAATCAGCTTTGTTGGTAGCGCCGACGTGGAATGAAATTGAGGCTGTCACGGAAAAAGTCCGGGCCGCAATGAAAATGTCTGGCCGGCTGACCAGTGAGGAAAAGGAATTTGATGTTTTCGATTCGCTGTCGTGGACGGAAGCGCAAAAACAAAATGCACGGGAATACCGTCCCGGCATGGCAATACGGTTTCACCGGCGAATGAATGATTTCGCCAAAGACGAAACGGTCGCGGTGGTCGCGATTGAAAATGAATTGCTCAGAGTTCAACGCGAGGACGGCTCTGAAAATGTTTTTCCATTGGGTGCAGGCTGCGCCTGCTTTGATGTGGGTGAAAAACGGAAATTGAAAATTGCGGCTGGCGACAAGCTGTTGCTGCAAGCGAACACGGTCGGCAAACGGTTTATCAATGGCGAACTCGTCGAGGTGCGGACAATTCAGGGCGATTCGCTGTTGTTGGCCGATGGCCGGGTGATTCCCGCCAATTATCGGACGTTCACACACGGCTACGCCGTCACGTCACACGCCGCCCAGGGCAAGACCGTGGATGAAGTATTGGTCGTGGCGTCGTCGCGTTCGCTGGCCGCCGTTCATCAGCAACAATTTTACGTCAGCATCTCGCGCGGTCGTGAACGCTGCCAGATTTTTACCGATGATGCGGAGCGGTTGCGTTCGCATGTCACAAATTCCAGTGAAAGGCTGGCGGCGATTGAAGCCAGGCCGGTGATTAACCAGCGCCGATTTATCCGGGCGGTAATGGAACGCGGCCATCGCTTCCTGAAAAAGTTCCGCCAGCGCCTGACGCAATCTATTTCGCCCCGCAGACGCATCGAACAAATCCGTGAAATATCTTATGAGCGCCAACACCAACCCCGACGCGGCATCTCCATCTAGCCCGCGCGACAATCCTTGTTACGGCATTGATCCGAATGTGGCATCGCTCAACGTGTATGCCGACGGCAAGCACAATTATTTTCTGCCCTACGCGCAATTGCTGTATGCCGAGACCATTCCCAATCCCGCGCTGGAAAAGAATGCCGATGCGCCGCCTGAAAAGCTGGTGATTTGTTTTGCCGTGGCCGAAGTCACACTATTGGGTAGTGGCCTCGAAGCCATCGCACGGAAAGTTCAGAAATGTGAATTGAATTTTGTAAGGGCAATTGACCGGCGGTTCGTGGCCTCGCTCAGGACCCACGTTGCCGCCGTCACTGTAAATTTAACCAAGGAAGGACACGTCACGCATCATGAATAACGACCACCCAACAATTAACTTGTCCGGGCGATCTTCTCCAACAGATGACGTTGCGCAGGACGAAATGCTCACCAAGCGAGAACTGGCGGGGAAGCTGAAGGTCACGATTCGAACAATCGAAAATTGGCAGCGCGACGGCTATTTGCCGTATATTAAAATTTCTAGCGTCGTGCTTTTCCACTGGCCGGAAGTCTTGGAACATCTGAAAGCAAATTTTAAGGTTTGCCGCCGTGGCATTTTGCACCCTCGTAATTAGATCAGCCGGTGTGGGCTGACATCTTCCCTGGCTGCCAACGGACTGCCGATCTTCTCAAGACTGGCTCAGACTTTCACGATCTCATGGCGGCTGGTTTCGGGAATTGTTCTGCTTGTTTCGATCCTCTTGACGGTGCTAGGCTTCGCGCCAGTGCAACCGGAAAAAATCAGTTGCCGGCGCAGAATTTTTTGACCATCAACCATGAGAAAAATCCTAACAAATCCTAACACTAAAAGTTCGTTTTTGGGTGGTCAGACAACGAATGTGGAAAATCAAAAAATCGTCGTTTCGCCCAATAATAACGGGCTTAAAACCCGCTTTTACCGAATATGGCCGAAAATGGCGTTTTAGATTCAAATCTCACCGCCCCGACCATTTTTCCCATTTGTATCCAATAGCTTGCGCAGCAAGCGCAAGCCGGTCGCTGATTGGCTTTTTTTCACTTTCCCCTTTTTCTCCCCCGCAAAAGTTTTAAACATTGGCATTGTCACACTGCTAAGCGGTCGAACAGGGGAAAGTGATCGGCGAAAGGCTGAAATCATCAGGCTCGCCCTAAATGATATTTTCTCCAGCCAATCCGAAATGCGGAGCTGCTGCCAAAAGACGGGTATCGTTGGAATATATCCTGGAAAAGCCAGCATCGGCTGTACACGCCAGATGTATGGCATCTGCCGCGCGCAAAGGGACTACGGCAGGCAAGCGGGCAAAGGTGGACGCAACTCGTTCCACTACGGCAGGAGACAATGGGAGCCAGCGATAAGCGCCGGCATTGGAATCCTTGTTGAATTCAATCAACAACGTTCCCAACTCTTTCCGGGTGAGAACGCCCTCCCTGAATTTTCGATGAAATGCTGCGATGATTTCTGCCTGCCCGTGGATGCAACAAGAAAGGCTGTCGGTGCCGGCGAGCGCTCGCACCTTTTCCCAGCCGTTATCCTTCGTGTACAACCGCACCAGGTAACTGGTATCGAAGCAGAGCATTAGACCCGGTCCTCTCGGTCCTCCGAAATCAACTGCGTGACGTCGGTGCCTCTGCCAGTTTTTCCGCTGGCATCCAACTTGGAGAATGCTGTCGAAGCTTTACGCTGAGCGAAATAGGGAACGCCGGTGCCATTTGTTTCCGGAATGATTTTCGCGATGGTGCGGCCATTGTCCGTCACTAAAATATGTCCATGCCGCGACGCCTCGCGCACCAACGCGCCGGTTTTCGCGTGGAGTTCTCGAATCGATACCGTTTTCATGTGTCTCGGTGTGACATTCATTTACCGAGGCATTTCGCGCCTATTGGTTCCCGTTATAGATTGTATTGACACTTATGATTTTGAGAATTCAAAGTTTGGACGTAAGAAAAGGAGCAAACGGCAAGCACCAGATATGAATAACTTCGATCGGGCCGACCGCCCGGCCCACGTCAACGGGCAAAACCATCACGACGTCAGAACCCCCGCGCCTGTTTTTACGGCCGAAAGGGCCGCGTTGGGCAATGATGCCGAACGAATGATAGAATTCGAGTTCGTCCGGGCCACGGAAAACGCGGCACTCAACGTATTTCGATGGCTGGGGCGTGGCGAAAAGGAGCAGGCTGACGCAGCGGCTTGCGACGCCATTCGCGGCACGTTTGAACGGCTGCTCATGCGGGGCTCGGTCGTTATCGGCGAAGGAATCAAGGACAATACCCCTGGAATTTTTCTTGGCGAAAAATTAGGGCATTGAGTACCCCATGCCCCGAGATTTTACATCGCGATTGATCCAATAGACGGAACAAGCAACCTGGCCAACGGCTTGCCGAACTCCATCTCGGTCATCGCTGCCAGCCTCGTCTCCAGTGAGGCGCACGCCATGTGTGAATTTGCCCGGCTTTTACGCCCGCAAACTGGCTTTCGGCCCCGGAGTCCTCAAAGCCATGCGCGAGGGAATGGAACCTGTCTGCTTGAACGCCCCGCTGGAAAAGACACTGCCAAAGGTGGCGGACGCGCTGGGCAAGCGGCTCCCGGAATTGGTCGTCGTCATGCTCAACCGCCCACGTCACGCTGAACTCATCGCGGCGGTGCGTCGAAGCGGCGCGGCACTCAGGCTAATCACCGATGGCGACGTCACTGCGGCGGTTTCCCCCTCGATGCCCGATTCGGGAGTAGACCTTTACTGTGGTATCGGTGATTCACCGGAGGCGGTGCCGGCGGCAGCCGCGCTCAAAGCCCTGGGCGGGGAGCCAGAAATTTCCGCGCCATTTGTTCCAGAGCGGAAATCCAGAGTGGGTGCTCATTCAGGCAGGGAATTTGCGTGAATTCCTTGCCGCCGGCGCCGATGAACGTTTCTCTGCCGCGCATGCCGATTTCTTCAATGGTTTCCAGGCAGTCCGAGACAAAGGCCGGGCATATGACGAGCAATCTTTTGATTCCGCGCCCGGGAAATTCGGCGAGTTCGTAATCGGTATAGGGCTTGAGCCAGGGATCCTTGCCCAGGCGCGATTGAAATGAAACGGAGTATTTCTCTCGAGGCACTTTGGCTCGCGCCACAAATGCCGCGACCGTTTTGAAACATTGCGCCCGGTAACACGTGGCGTGCGCGGGACTGGAGACTTCGCAGCAATTCGCGTTCACGAGGCAATGACTGCCGGTCGGGTCCGATTTTCTCAAATGCCGTTCCGGGATTCCGTGAAAGCTGAAAAGCAAATGGTCGTAGCCGGCCTGCAAATCCTTTTCTGCGCTCGCCACCAGGGCGTCAATATATTCGGGCATGTCGAAATACGGCGGTTGGACGGTAATTTTCATCTGCGGTGCAAGCTTTGCGGCCGCCTCTTTGACGCGAACGGCGGCTGTTTCGAAACTCGACATTGCGTAGTGCGGAAACAGCGGGATTAGCAAGACTTCGTCTATGTTGACGTCTCTCAATTTCAGGATCGCGGCCTCGATGGAAGGATTTTGATAGCGCATCGCCAGTTCCACCGGAACCGGAAGCAGTTCCTGCAATTTCTTTTGGACGTGTTTGCTGATGACAATGAGCGGCGAGCCTTCCGGGGTCCAAATCTTTTCGTATGCATGGGCCGATTCCTTCGGGCGGGAGGGCAGAATGGCAAAATGGACGAGGCAAAAACGGACCGGCCACGGTGCGTCGAGCACGCGTCCGTCCATAAGGAATTCGCGCAAGTATTTCCGTACATCGCCCACGGCGGTAGAATCAGGTGAACCCAGATTGACCAGCAAAACGCCTTTGCTCATATTAAATAATTCTCCACGCGCCCGGCGGCATTCATGCCGGACACAATTGAATCGCTCATCGAAACACCGTCCCGAAAGTGGCCGGCGAAATACAAACCGCGCGCGCTCGATTCCATTTCAGTCAGTAAATTCTTGAATCTTCCGTAGCCGACATTGTATTGAGGGATTGCCCTGGGATAAAGCACGGTCTGCTGGAACACCGGCGCGCCTTTCACGCCCAGCAAAACGCCCAGGTCATCGCAAGTCAGCCGCACCAGGTCATCGGATTTGAGATTGGTGAGTTCTGGCTGGCGTTCGCCGCCGACATAACTTGTCAACAGAACGTGCCCGGCGGGCGCGCGATTCAGAAAAAGGGCCGATGAAAAAATAGTGCCGAGGATTTTAAAGCATTCGACCTTTGGTATCAGCATTCCAAAACCCTGGCATGAATGCGCGACATCTTCCCGCCGGAATCCCAAAACGACACTCACCACGGGTGTGTAACGGATCTCAGAAAAGGCTGACACATTTACGGGCGAGGGCGCTGAAAGTTTCAATTCCGCGAGCCCGTACGCCGTGCCGCAATAAATCACCGCCGCAAATTCGGCTTCGTCCTGGGCGCTGGTCACGCGCCAGGTGTCGCGTGTTTGAACGAGTCGCACAACGGGTGCGTACAATTTCAAAGCATCCCCGAGCCGCGCGGCGAGCGTGTCCGGCAAAACCTGCAGGCCTTCATCGAACGAAAAGCCCTTCGCCCGGTCTCTGGCCACCTGGCCGGTTCTTTTTCTGTCGCGCGCGCCAAGGAATTGGCCTTTGATGAGTGAGCCATATTTTGCCTCGACTTGAGCGAGCCGAGGCAGCGCATGCTGCAATGAAAGCCGCTCAGGATTGCCGGCGTAAATCCCTCCCACCAGCGCGTCCACCATGCGCTCCAGAAATTCGCGGTTCAGCCGGCGGGTTACAAATTCTGCCACGCTTTCCTCCTTCCCATCCCTTCTGCGCGGGATAAAGGGTTCACGCAACAGGGCGAGTTTGGCCCGCGCGCTCAGTAACGGGGATGTGAAAATCGCCGGAGGGAACGACGGCATGGCAACCGGCTGTCTTCCACGCACAACGTATCGCGCTTTCGCGTCCGGGTGGGTGTACAGTCTTCGCGAGTCCAGGTTCAACTCGCTGATTAGCCGGGGAATATCCGGCGAAGTTTCCAACAATGTGTTCGGGCCTGATTCGGCCAGAAAGCCGTTCTTTCGCGCGGATTGAATAACGCCGCCTGCTCGCCCGCCGGCTTCATAGACGGTGACCGGGACGCCTTTGCGCCGCAGACAAAACGCCGCGGTCAAACCCGTGATGCCCGCGCCGATGATTGCAACGCGCTTCATTGCGGGATTAAACTGTCCTGGAAAATTTCCGTTCCCCTTCCGGCACGAGGGTATTATCAAAGCACATCGCGATATTGCGAATAAACAGCCGGCCGGTATCGGTTACGTCAACACCGTGCGGCGAACGGCGAACGAGCCCATCGGCCGCAAACGGCGCCAGCGAGGCAAGTTCGTTCGCAAAATGCCGCTCAAAATCAATTCCCAGGCGTTGCGACATTGTCGCGTAGTCCAGGGAAAGATCGCACATCACGCGCATAATCGTTTCCCGCCGGATTTTGTCTTCGTCCGTCAGGAAGTAACCGCGGGAAAACGGCGCCCGGTCGCTGTCCAACGCGGCGAAATAAGACGGCAATTCTTTTTCGTTTTGCCAGTAGGCGTCCGGGATTTGCGAAATGGCACTCATGCCGAACGCAAAAATATCGGCGTTGCCGCGCGTGCTGTAGCCCTGAAAATTCCGTTGCAGCGTTTTGTTCCGCTGGGCAATAACCAATTCATCGGCGGGCCGCGCAAAATGATCCATCCCGATATAGACATAGCGCCCGTTGTCCGTTAGCCGTTCGATAACGGCTTTAAGCAATTGAAGTTTTACTTCCGGAGCCGGGAGAATCTTTTGTTCGAGGATTTTTTGCGCCGGCTTGACCCACGGCACGTGCGCGTAGCTGAATACGGCGAGCCGGTCCGGCTGCATTTCCAGGACGGCGTCAAGCGTCCGGCCAAAAGATTCCGCCGTCTGGTGCGGCAGGCCGTAAATCAAATCGAAGTTTACCGACCCAAATCCCAGCTCACGCGCCCAGTCTAAAACTCGTTGCGTCATCTCTCGCGGCTGGATGCGGTGAATGGCCTCCTGCACCTTCGGTTCAAAATCCTGCACCCCCAGCGACGCACGGTTGAAGCCGATCTCATTGAGCGCGAGAATGTGGTCGCGAGTAAGCCGGCGCGGATCAATTTCAACTCCTGCCTCCAAATCAGCAGAAAATTTAAAATGTTTTCGGATCATTTCGCCCAGGCGCCGGATTTCGTCCGGGTGCAAAAATGTCGGTGAGCCGCCGCCCCAGTGCAATTGAACCACTTCGCGTTTGGTGTCAATGAGCGCCGCCATTCGGGCCATCTCTTTTTCCAGATGGTCCAGGTACGGTTTGGCCTGGCCATGATTGGTCGTGATGACCGTGGTGCATCCGCAAAACCAGCATAACGTCTCACAAAACGGAATGTGAAAATATAGTGAAAGGCCGCGGCCCGTCTGGTTGTTGGCCGCGATTTTTGCCAAAAGCCCGGCCCACTCCAGCGTTCCGGTGAATTTGGTTGCCGGTGGATAACTGGTGTATCGCGGCCCCGGCACGTTATATTTTTTTACCAGGTCGAGGTTGACGGTTAGAGCACTCATCGAAAATTGCCTTCGCCTGCTCAAATTAAGCCAATAGCCGTCCTCGTGCGAGAGTCTTTTTCGTCCTTTCGTCCGTATTGAAGCAACCAAAATACGGGTCAAATTGGACAATACGCGGTTGGTTCGTTTTTTGGGCCGGCGCCAAATTTAGCGCTGACATATGAAAAAATTAACCCTGTTCGCCGCAATTCTCGGCTTGGCCGTGGCTATGAGCGCCAGAGCCGACGATACCAAAGACAACTGGACCAACCTCTGTGCCAAATGCCACGGCGCTGATGGCAAAGGCCAGACTAAAATGGGCCAAAGGCTTAAGGTTCGGGACTACACCGACGCCAAAGTCCAGGACAGCTTTAAAGATGAAGATGCTTTTAAAGCCATCAAAGAAGGTCTTAAGAGCGACGATGGAAAGACTCAGATGAAGCCCTACGACACGCTTTCCGACGACCAAATCAAGGCATTGGTCGCCTATCTTCGGGCGTTCAAACACTAACCGGCTGCGATCAGAAACAGCCAAAAGATGCCCACGCTTGGGCAACAGACGGTTAGTGCTATTTCGAGCCTTATACGAAATTGTCTTCACGGGCGCAAAAAATGGCGCCGGAAAACAACCAAAACAACAAAACTAAAATGAAAAAAATCATCCTGCTTGCAACACTACTTGGCATGACGGCAGCCATAAGCGCTTACGCCGACGACGCCAAAGACATCTGGACCGCTCAATGCGCCAAATGCCATGGCGCCGATGGCAAAGGCCAAACCAAGATCGGCCAAAGACTCGGCATTCGCGATTTTACCGACGCCAAAGTTCAGGCCGACATCAAAGACGACGCCGCAATCAAAGCGCTTCGTGAGGGCCTCAAGAGTGACGATGGCAAAACTTTGATGAAACCGTTCGACGCGCTCTCGGACGACCAAATCAAGGCACTCGTTGCCTACGTGCGCACTCTGAAGAAATAACACTACCTGGCAATTTACAATGTCGTAATGGGCGCCTTCGGGCGACCGCGCAAGAACCGCGTCCACGTATGCACACTGAGAATAAAGAGAAATTATCGCGCCAACCCTCCCTGTTCCGCAACTGGCTGAGCTGGGCGGGCTTTATTGTCGGAATCGGCGCGCTGTTTTCGTTTTTTCTTCTTCTCATGCTGGACGCGGTCGCAGACATTTCCAGCCCCTACATCGGTATCCTGACGTTTTGCATCGTGCCGGCGTTTTTGATATCGGGCATTGGGTTGACGTTTCTGGGGGCCTGGCTGGAACGGCGCAAGCGCCAGCGGGGCAATCTTTCAGTCCCGCGAATGCAGATTGACCTTTCCAATCCGGGCGACCGGAAGAAGCTGGCCGCCTTCGTCTTCGGCAGCTTTCTCTTTATCATGCTTTCGGCAGTCGGCAGTTACAATGCCTTCGAAGTCACCGAATCCGTCCAATTTTGCGGTGAGACGTGTCACACCGTCATGAAACCTGAATTGACGACGCACGATCACGGCCCGCACGCGCGCGTTGCGTGTGTCGCCTGTCACGTCGGTCCCGGCGCTTCCTGGTTTGTACGTTCAAAAATCACCGGTTCGTACCAACTCTACGCGGTCATATTCCACAAGTATCCCACGCCAATCCCGACGCCGATTAAAAACTTGCGTCCCGCCCGCGAGACCTGCGAGCAATGCCATTGGCCAAAATCTTTCGTCGGCAATCTGGACCGTACCTACGATTATTTTCAGGACGACGTTTCCAACACGCCTTATTCCATTCGCCTGCTCTTGAAAGTCGGAGCGGGAGACCCTGAGAATCCCGGCGCCGCGCCGGCCGGCGGCATTCACTGGCACATATTGAGTGGCAACACGGTAGAATACATCGCCACTGACGCCGGGCGCCAAAACATCCCCTGGGTCCGCCTCACGGACGCACAGGGCATCGTCACGGTTTTCCGCGCCCCCCGGTTTACCAATGACATCAGCCCATACCAAATTCGCAAAATGGATTGTATGGATTGCCACAACCGTCCAGCCCATCGCTATCAACCGCCGGAATTCGCGGTAAACCACGCGCTCGCGGAAAAACGGATTGATCCTGCGCTGCCCTGGATAAAGACCAATGCTGTGTACGTCCTGACTCGTCCCTATGCAACCGACGAAGAAGCCCGCAAGGGCATCGCAACGGGATTGTCCGAACGTTATCCGAACGATGTTCGCATCAAACCGGCTATCGCCGTGGTGCAACAAATTTACTCCGACAATTTCTTTCCCGAAATGAAGGCCGATTGGAGCAAGTATCCGGACAATATTGGCCACATGATTTGGCCCGGTTGTTTTCGCTGCCACGATGGTCTCCACAAGACTGATGATGGCCGGCACACCATTAAGGCCGATGATTGCAATTCCTGCCACACGATCCTCGCGCAAGGCAGTGGGGCCGACCTGCTGAAAATGACTCCTGGCGGCCAGCAATTTAATCACACAGGCGGCGACTATGACCTTGGATGCGCAGTTTGTCATACCGGCGGGCCGTAGATATGTTCGATGGTTCGGCCGGTTGTCAGGCGCCGGGTTCTTCCGGTGCCGATGGTTGATGCTTCTTTTTTGCCTTGTATGTTCCAGCCTCCGGGCTGCTGATGCAAACGGGTTTGCCAATTCCGATTGCCTGGATTGCCATACCGACCCGACCACGTCGCGCGTCGTGAACGGCAAGACCGTCCCGCTTCCGATTTTTCCCACGAATAGTTTTAATTTCTCAGTCCACGCCAAACTGAGATGCACTGATTGCCATATCGGCATCAAAGATCTGGTGCATGATCCGGGCTTGCCCCCGCCCGATTGCGGACATTGCCATCAAAAGGAAGCCGCCGAGTATGCCACGAGCATCCACGGCATAAGCCACGCCCTCGGCGCTTCCGGCGCGGCCAATTGCTGGGATTGCCACGGTTCGCACGATATTTTGCCCGTCAGCGACGGCCGGTCGCCGGTTTTTAAATTGAATCTTCCGCAAACCTGCGCCAAATGCCATAGCAATCCCAATCTCACGCAGGAATACGAAATCAAACATCCCGAAGCGGCTTCGCAATACATGGAAAGCATCCACGGTCGCGCACTGCTTAAAATGGGATTAATCGTTGCGCCCTCATGCAACGATTGCCACGGCGTCCATGACATCAAGCGTCCGGTGGACCGTGACTCGCCGGTCAACCACGCCAATATCGCCAAAACCTGCGGCAAATGTCACCTGGGAATAGAACAAATCTACGACCACAGCATTCATGGTCAATTGATGGCCCAAGGTGATGCGCGCGCGCCCGTTTGCACCGATTGCCATACCGCGCACAATATTGTTGATCCTGATGGTCAAGGGTTCAAAGGCATCAGTGATCAGCGCTGCGGCAAGTGTCACCAGGACCGTCTTAAGCATTACGAAGACACGTATCACGGCAAGGCGATGGCCCTCGGACGCCCGAATGTGGCGCCGGAAGTGGCTGCCTGCTACGATTGCCACGGCTACCACGACGTGCTGCCGACATCCGATCCGGCGTCTCATCTTTCTCCAACCAATATCCTCGCTACCTGCCAGAAATGCCATCCCGGCGCAACCATCGGCTTTACCCAATATCGCCCTCATGCCGACCCATTGGACGCGAAAAATTATCCGCTGTTTCACCTGGTGTTTATGTGCATGACAGGCCTCCTGATAGGAACGTTTTCATTCTTTGGCCTTCACACTGTCGCGTGGTTCGGACGGGCCGGCTATCTCTATCTGCACGACTCAAAGAGATTCCGTGAAGCGAAAATCGCCACGCAGTCTGACGGCGAATGGTTTACACGCTTTGTCCCATTCGAGCGGTTCCTGCACATGATGGTCGTGTCCAGTTTTCTGCTGCTGGTCATCACCGGTATGCCGTTGAAATTCTATTACACTGGTTGGGCCAAAGCTATATTCGCCGTTATCGGCGGTCCAGAAACCGCTCGCACGCTTCACCGGTTCGGCGCGGTGATTACTTTCATCTACTTTGGCCTGCATCTCACCTCCCTCGCGGGCAAAGCATGGAAGGGCCGCAAGACCTTGCGCGACGCTGACGGCAAATTCCACTTTAAGAATTTATGGCAGGCGCTATTCGGCCCTGATTCCATGATGCTCTCGGTGCAGGATTGGCGCGACCTCGTGGCCCACAACAAATGGTTCTTCGGCAAGGGATCCAAACCGCAATTCGATCGCTGGACCTATTGGGAAAAATTTGATTACTTCGCCGTGTTTTGGGGCGTTGCCGTCATCGGCGCGTCGGGATTGCTGATGTGGTTCCCGACATTCTTTACGAAATTTCTGCCCGGCTGGATCCTTAACATCGCGCTCATCATTCATTCTGACGAGGCCCTCCTTGCCGCGGGATTTATTTTCTCCATCCACTTTTTCAATACGCATTTTCGCATCGAAAAATTTCCCATGGACACGGTCATCTTCTCCGGGCGCGTTTCCAAAAACGAAATGCTCCACGAACGGAGGCGGTGGTATGACCGGCTGGTCGCCAGCGGGCGCCTCGACGAATACCGCGTCCGCGACGAATGGTTTCGCTGGAAAAACATCGCCCGCTTTTTCGGGTACTTCTTCTTTGGCCTGGGCATGGTCCTGCTCGTGCTCATCATCTATGCCATGATTACGCGACTGAAACACTGACCGTCTTAATCCTCCTCATTCTCGAAAAATACGGCGTATAAGCCAAAAATCGATGCTATTACAGCAACCTAAGCAAAGCTATTGGTGGCCGCCGCCCCGATAATAGGGTGATGTGCCGCGGTCTAATCATTTTTTCCGTGGTTTTGGCGGCGTCGCGGTTATTCGGCGCCGCGCTCAGCAACAACGATTGCCTCGATTGTCACGGCGACAACACGCTCGCCGAAACCAATGCCAATGGCCGCGTCATCTCCTTGTACGTTGACGCCGCCCGGCTCGCCGTCTCGGTTCACGGCACCAATTCCTGCATCAGTTGTCATACGGATGCCACGGCGCGTCATCCTGACGATAATATCCCGCTTAAGCCGGTCAATTGCGTCATTTGCCATCCCCGCCAGACTCAGAGCTATAACGCCAGCGTCCACGGCCTGGCGCTCAAGGCCGGCCACCACGACGCCGCCACCTGCCAGGACTGCCACGATTCGCATGACATTCTTTCCGGCGAATCATCTCTCTCGCCGATGTATTCTTCGCGCCAGGCCCAAACTTGTGGCCGATGTCATCCGGGTGAAGCCGCCGATTGGGCCGCGAGCGTGCATGGCAAGGCTGTTGCCGCTGGAAATCGTGATGCCCCCGTTTGCACGGACTGCCATTCCGAACATAAAATTGAATCGCTCAAAAGCAGTCTCCAAATTTCCGAGGAAGTTTGCGGACGCTGCCACGCCTCGGAGCGCCTGAACACGAAATACAATCTGCCCAATGACCGTGTCCAAACATTCTTCGAAAGCTACCATGGCCTCGCGTCGCAATACGGTTCGACCGTTGCCGCCAATTGCGCCAGTTGCCACGGCTACCATAAAATTCTCCCGTCATCCGATCCCAATTCCACCATAAACCGGGCGCATCTGGTCGCGACGTGCGGCAAATGTCACCCGGGTGATACCGCCAACTTCGCCTTTGGCCGCATCCATGTCGAGCCGAACGGTGAGGCTGCCGGTCACGAGATCAACGTCCGCATCAACCGATGGGTACGCGAGGCGTACCTCACGCTCATATTCGGCGTCGGCGGCGCGATGTTCATGCATAATCTTTTGCTCTTCCTGAAAAAGACGATGGCCAGGCTGGGCGCCAGCGCCCGGCCGGTCCTCCGCATGACCCATGCGCAACGCTGGCAGCATTTTGTGCTCGCCGGCGGTTTCATCATTCTTGCCATCACCGGATTCGCCCTCAAATTCCCGGATTCATGGCTCGCCAAACTGCTCGGTTCGAGCGAACCACTGCGCCGATGGATGCATCGCATTGCCGGCCTTGTCCTGCTGCTGGCCGGCCTGTGGCATTTGATTTATTTGCTCTCATCCAAAGAAGGCCGCCGCCTTGTCGCCGATTTGTTCCCGGTCAAAAAAGACCTCGCCGATGTGTGGCTGGCTGTGCGCTATCTTTGCGGGTTAAGCGCTCAAAAGCCGCAAATTGGCCGATTTGGATATGCCGAAAAAATGGAATACTGGGCGGTGGTCTGGGGAACGGTCATCATGGGCGTCACCGGTTTAATGATTTGGTTCAATATCGGCGTGACGCACTGGGCGCCGCGCTGGGTCGTGGACGTTGCGCTGACCATCCATTATTACGAAGCCGTGCTCGCCTGCCTTGCGATCGTCGTCTGGCACTTCTACCACGTTATCTTCGATCCCGACGTTTATCCCATTAACCCTGCCTGCCTGGACGGGCGAGTCACCCAGGAATGGCACGAGCACGAGCATCCGCTGGCGATCGAGCCGATGGTCAAGGTCCCGGCGAAGCAATCACAGAAACATCCACCTGTCCTTACCTGAGCAGTTGACCAGGCCATGTGTATTTGCATATATGCTCTGAAAGTCCGTAACACCCGTAACATCGTTGATTTTCAACGACTTAAACCGTAACAAACCCGCAACAAAGGCGCAACAGGGGCGTAACATTTTTGAGCGACGACTGCGCCAGGGCATGAGGCTCTTGCCATTCGAGTGGCGCAGCGTCCGCGCGCGGAAACAAGAACGGCGTTGAATTGGATTCCCAAAGAGCTGAAGGTGGATGCTACAGTTCGCTGTCGAACCTGTTGCGCAAAAAAAATGGCAAGTGAGGAATCAATCAGCATGTCTGTTGCATTTCCCGTATTTTAGATGAAAATCCGTTGCGCCTACACGAAGCTGGTCCCGGGCCCACAACTGGTGAAGATTTGTAATCCCAAAAACTCGAATAAGCGTCCAATATCTGACCCTAATTCTCCTTTACCGCTGAGATGAGTTGTTGGAGCGAGGCTTTCGCGTCGCCAAAGAGCATGCGGGTGTTGTCTTTGTAGAAGAGGTGGTTTTCGATGCCTGCGAAGCCGGCGGCCATCGAGCGCTTCATCACAATGGTGGATTTACAGCGGTCGGCTTCGATGATGGGCATGCCGTAAATCGGGCTGCTCTTTTCTTCCCGCGCGGCCGGATTTACCACGTCATTCGCGCCAATGACAAGGCAGACGTCCACTCGGTCCATTGAAGGATTGATTTGGTCCATTTCGATGAGCTGGTCGTAGGGAACGTTTGCCTCCGCCAAAAGGACGTTCATGTGGCCGGGCATGCGGCCGGCCACGGGATGAATGGCGAACTGGACTTCCACGCCGCGTTTGCCAAGTTCGTCGCTAAGCTCGCGTACCTGATGTTGCGCCTGGGCGACAGCCATGCCGTATCCGGGAACAACGACCACCCGCTGCGCGTAGGCGAGTAGCAACGCCGCTTCGTCGGCCTGGACAGGTTTCACGCTGCCGACGACCCCGTTTGACGCGGCCACGCCTCCGCCGCTGGAACCGAATGCGCCGAACAAAACGTTGGTGACCGGCCGGTTCATTGCCTTGCACATGAGGAGAGTCAGGAGCGTGCCCGACGAACCAACGAGCGTTCCGGCGACAATCATCGCTGTGTTATTTATGGCAAAGCCGTCCGCAGCCACCGCCAGTCCCGTGAAGGAATTCAACAATGAAATGACGACCGGCATGTCCGCGCCGCCGATGGGCATGACCATCGCAATCCCGAAAAGCAACGCGAGCGAGAACATGACGATGAACGCCGTAGAGGCGCCGGCTGCAGCCGCGTTAGGTATGAGCCAGCCACCCAGGCCGAGAATGACGAGCAGGACCAGGCCGTTCACAAAATTCTGGCCGGTGAAGGTCATGGGTTTCTCGAATTTTCCCTGCAGTTTCAGGTACGCGATGATGCTGCCGGAAAAGGAAAGCGAACCGATGAGCGTGGCGAAGAGCATGGGCACTGTGATGAACGCCGTGACCGGCTCATTGCTGTGAGAGTCGCGCGCAAACTCAAGGCTGGCTACCAGCGCCGCCGCGCCGCCGCCCAGGCCGTTGAACAGAGCGACCATTTGCGGCATCGCGGTCATCTTGACGGAATAGGCCCCAATGGCTCCGACCACCAGGCCAATGCCAATGCCGATGGCGATGAGCAGGTAATTCAGGTTCCAACCCTGCATCCAGACGGATGTGCCGTCTGCTTTGTGTAGTTCGAGGAAGGCCACGACCATGCCCGCGGCGGCCACGAGATTGCCGATGCGCGCCGTTTTGGGCGAACTCAGGAACTTGATGCCGATGATGAACAATACCGCGACGCCGATAAAAATGAGGGAGATGGCTGAGCTCATGGTTTCTTCTTCTTAAACATTTGCAACATACGATCCGTGACCATAAATCCGCCAAAGACGTTGGCGGACCCGAATACCACCGCGACAAAACCCAGCGCCTGCGCGAGCGTGTTCGAGGCGTCGGCCAGCACCAAAATGCCGCCAAAGAGAATAATTCCATGGATGGCGTTGGTGCCGGACATCAACGGCGTGTGCAGCATCGAGGGCACCTTCGAAATAACCTCAAATCCCACGAAGATCGAAAGGATGAAGATAAAGAGAATATTCGTATCCATAAGTTCAGTTCGGTTTGCCGTTGAGTTTTGGGTTCACGATCTTGCCGCCATGCGTGATGAGGCAGCCATTGATGATTTCGTCGTCCAACTTGAGCACAAACGACTTTCCGTTCTTGTCCCAAAATTCAGTGACGAGATTGACGAGATTTTCCGAATAAACCTGGCTGGCATGCAACGGCGCGCGTCCGGGCATGTTGGCGATGCCAATAATCTTCACGCCGTTGCGGTCTATGACTTTGTCATATTCCACGCCCTCGACATTGCCGCCGGTTTCCACCGCCAAATCCACCACGACGCTGCCGGGTTTCATGGCATTGAGCATTTCGGCGGTGACGAGGATTGGCGCTTTGCGCCCAAAGACCTGCGCCGCGGTAATGACCACGTCCGACTCCGCACAGGTTTTCTTCATGGCCTCACGCTGCTTCTGGATTTGTTCCTCCGTTAGCGCTTTGGCGTAGCCATCCTTGGTCTGGCCGGTCTCGCCGATATCCATTTTCAGGAATTGCGCGCCGAGGGATTTGACCTGTTCCTCGACGACCGGCCGCGTGTCATAGGCAGTCACTTTTGCCCCGAGGCGCTTTGCCGTTGCGATCGCCTGCAATCCGGCCACGCCGACGCCGATAATAAAAACTTTGGCCGGCAGGATGGTCCCCGCCGCGGTGGTCATCATGGGAAAAATCTTATTGGAATGGCGCGCCGCAAGTATGACCGCTTCGTAACCGCCGAGGTTCGCCTGCGACGACAACACGTCCATTTTTTGCGCGCGCGTCGTGCGCGGGATGAATTCCATGCTGATGGCGCTGACGTTCTGGTCGGCAAATTTCTGGACCAATTCCTTCTCATTAAACGGGTCGAGCAAACTGGCGTGAATCGCCGAGGGCTTGAGCCATGCGACCTCTTCAATCGGCGGCTTGCGCAGGCGCAAAACCATGTCGGCCGAAGCAATGAGATTTCGCCGGTCATGGCTGATGGTGGCGCCGCTTTTGGAGTAGTCATCGTCGGAAAAGCCGGCGGCGGCGCCAATACCGGCCTCGACCTCGACCTGGGCACCGAGTTTGGTGAGTTTGGAAACAGACGCGGGCGTAAGCGGCGCGCGTGTTTCGCCAGGATGAATTTCCTTAGGCGCGGAAATTTTCATCGGTAAAATAAAGGTTTTTGTTGATCATAAAGTAAAGCAAAAATTGTGAAAGTCTAATTCATGCTTTTTTTAGCCGGCCTGTATTCGGGTTCATCTTTTGCTCTTACCTTATCGTTTTAAATTGCGGTTATCATTCCACTGAACGTTAAGCGCGGCTATCCCTCATTTGCCAATTGTTGAACAAATCTTGGCTCTTACCGAAAACTCCGCCAAAACTCCCGCGGCGCAAGGGCGAGAAGGATGATCGCCAGCTGACTGGCGACGAAAATCAACAGCCAATGAAACGCTGCTTCGGTAAAACCATAACTGTGAAGCCCAATGCCGAGCATGTTGACGCCGAACCAGGACCAGCTGGTGACGATATTGCCCATTACGGCCATGATCATCAGTCCGCGCTCACGTACCAGCCCGCCCCAGCGCGCGTGCAGGATGGCCGCATTCCACAACACAATCAGCAGCGCCCCGTTTTCCTTAGGATCCCAGCCCCAAAATCGGCCCCACGATTGATCCGCCCAAATGCCGCCTAAAACAGTGCCGGTGAAACTGAACAACGTCGCAAAGCAAACAATGCCATAGACCATCCGGCCCAGCGATTTGCCGGTTTGCTCGTCCAGGGTGGTTGTAAAGAGGCCGCGCACGATATATATAATTGCCAAAAATCCCGCCACGAATGTCGACGCGTACCCGAGCGTCACGGTTACGACGTGGGTGGCCAGCCAAAAATTCGTATCCAGGACGGCCCGCATCATTTCCATCGTGTCGCCGGTTAACGCCAGGTTATGCGCGATAATTTGCGTTACGAACCCTGAAAACGCGGCCACCACGCACCCAACGCCATCGCGAAAGATTTTCTCCAATACCATTCCTAATATGACGGCGCCCCAGCCGATAAAAATGGCTGAGGAATACAGATTCGTCACCGGCGGACGCCCTTCGAGATACATCCGAAAGAGAAGTCCAAATGTGTGAATGATCCACGCCAGTCCGACCAGATAAAAGGCGGAGCGCCGCGACAGCTCCGACCGGTTGACCCAGGAGCCGAGCGCCAGCACGAGGGCGAGCACATAAATGACCATGGCTTTGTAAAACGGCTCCAGCGCGCTGAAGAAGAATTCCTGGCCCGCTTTTCGTGCTTGTGACGGAAAATGTGCTGACAGCCATACCTTATATTGCGCCACGGACTGGTTGAAATCCGCGGGCCGGTCCGCGCGCCAGGCGCTGACCATCGCGGCGTAGTCCAACGCCGGGACGGAGATTTGTCCGGTGCGGGCCGATTGCATCAGGTTGGTGCCGATATTTTCCCAGGCATCCCGTGGCGCGGCCGGGTCCGTGGGCGGAATGATGTTTGGCAGCGCGTAGCCGGCCACAGTCTTGAAACCGCCCAGGAAGCCCATGAATTTGACAAAGGCAATTTGGTCATATTTTTGACCAGCGGCGCGCGCGTTCACCGCGGCAATGCCCGTCGCCATGCTGCTCTGATACCCCGCCAATTCAGCCGCGAAATCGTCCGTGTCGGGCGGCTTGATGCTGAGCTGTAATCGCTGATAGAGGCTCAAGGTATTGTACAGCTTCATCAACTGGGATTCGAAGACGCTGCGTTTTGAACCGTCAATGCCGTCGATGCGGTCGGCCTGCTTTTGAATTTCGTCGAGCGAGGGCCGCAGTTCATTGAAAGAATAATATTTTTGCTCCTCGGGAAGCTTAAGCAGGGCCAGGACCTCGCCGTTATCAATGCGAAAGACGCGTTGCTCATTCGCCCGCTCCGGCGTCATCATCACGCCAAGCAGCCATTCAGTGGCGGGCAACGATTGTTTGCTTTCGTCGACGTATAACGTTTGCTTCGTCCGAATCTGCAGCAGGGAATTGCGCGCGACTGAATCGAACGGCTGAATGCGTCCATCCATCAGGACGGGTAATCGGCCAAACTCGCGGGCGTGAAAGCCGGTCTCCGCCGGCTGATAGAGGCTGGACGTCGCCCAGGCCGCCATCACGGCCGTGAGAACCAGAGGAATCCATTTTTTCATTGGGCGAGCCTCCGTTTCAAAAAGGGAATGAGATGTTGAAGAAATTGGACCACGAGTCCCGCGCCCACCAGCAGGCACGAAAAGTACGGCGTGAGCCAGCCAGGATTGCGAACCACCTGCAATACACTCCCGCCGTCATCGGGATCATAGCTGGCCTGGTAAAATGTCAGGCCCGAGTAGCGCAATGGGTTGTTCATATAAATGAGCACTTCGCGATCTTCACGCGTCTCCGGGTTTCGCACACGGACACGGCTGGAAAAATTTTTCGGTATGTCCGTGCCAGGATAATTATCATGGTGAAATTGAAGCAACTTCAGGCTGAAGGGCATATAAAAGCGCTGCGGGCGCAGGGCCATTTCGTAGGTGCGGCCGTTGCAGGCGAACCGCTGCGGCTGCGTCAGGCAAGCCGAAACCAGATAGGCCGACGGGGCATCATGGGAACCCGCAATTTCAATGATAGCCGATGGCATATCCACGCGGTCCATGGCCGTTTCGCGAGGCAATTCGCGCCAATAGAAGCCGCCCATGACGGCGGTTTGAGGGACTGGCCGAAAATTGGCTGCAGGTTTATCCGACAAGTCGGAATTGGCGTAGAAGGTTCTTACGCGGACCTCGAAAGGCAATGTTCCATCGGGCGCTTGCCCTTCCCGGGCCAGCAGAGTCGCGGGAATGGCGACGACATTTTCAGATTTCCTGTCGGTCGTATCGGTAATGGCCAGTTCATAGTCTCGTTGCGCTTCCGAATAATTTTTCGCCTCGCCGATGCGCAAGTGAAGGGCGCTTTCCTGCGACAAAGCGTCGGTCAGCATTTGTCCCACCAGCAGCAGCACCACGCCCAGGTGAATGAGCATGATCCCGATTTTTCGCTTGCCCGGCTGATAAAAGCGCAGATGCGCGGCCAGCAGGTTTATCAGCAGAACGGTTCCCAGGAAATAGCCTCCCGGGAAAATCGGAATTTTTACGCCGCTGTCGCCCGGTTGCCAGAAGATAAAGAAACTTCGGAAGAATTCATTTTGCGCCTTGTACAGGCCCAGATGCATTTGCGCCAGCGTGCCCCAAAACACCAGCACACAACCGAGCACCAGACAGGCCACTGTCAGTTTTAGCGACGAAAAGAAATTGAAAAGCGCTTTGAGCATTTCAGTATTTCACGCCTTTGACAAATTGGGTGAACGCGTCTTTCTGCGCGGCTACCAGCGCCGGATTACCCATTAATTTATAAAACCAAGTCCGGTCCGGCAGCGTGACCACGACGCCGACCAGTTCGGCTGCCGCGCCGGTTTGGACGCTGGCGCCGCTGATATCCACAAGCTGCGCCTGGCCTCCGGGCACGGCAAAAGTCACGGTCGAGACTTCATCAACGGGCTGCAGGCCCAGTTGCTCGCGCCACCGGTTAACGTTAGGAGCCAGGCCGCCGCCGTTGCCCGGTGATGAACTGACGTTGACCGTTGCTGTCGCGCCGCTTTTATCGGTGAGCGCAAATTTCGCGACAAGAAACTGGCCTGCGGAAACCGGCTGCCAATCGGCAGGGATCTGCCAGGTGGGTTGACCCTGGCCGGAAACGGTATCCGCAGAAGGCGCTGGCGCGGCCATATCACCGATCGCCGGATGGCCCGCAGGTAAAGATGATTGGCTCTCCAAGTTGCCAATTTCCGGATGCCCAGCCGGCAAGGCGCCTTGCGTTTGTTGCGCCCCGAAATTTAGCGTGCGAAGGAATGCGATAAACGTCTGCTTCTGTTGCTCGACCAAATCCGCATCACCGGTCATCTTGAAGAACCAGGTGGTTCCGTCGCGATGCTGAATCGCTGCCAAAATTCGGTTCGTGTCGCCACTGGCTGGATTTGCCCCGGCCAGGTCATAAAGTTGAGCGGGTTGCCCGCCCGCTTCGAAGTTTTCTGCCAGGCTCTGCGATTGATCATCCGAGGCCGGTTGCAGGCCAACCTGTTCGCGCCAGCGGTTGACATTCGGCAAGTCCCCGCCGGCCATGCCCGGCAGCGGAATGATGCTCAAATCTGCCTGTTTGCCCTCCGCACCCGTTATTCTAAACGATCCTACGCGCATTTCACTCGGCGGCACTTGTGTCCAGCCCGCCGGCGTCGACCAGATTACCGGCGGCGCATTTTGGACATCCGAGGCGACGACGCCGGAAGGCATTTGTCCCGGCGCATTTGGAGAATCCACGCTGCCTGTCGAGGCCATTTCATTTTGTTGCGCCGGCTGGTCCTGGCTATCGGAGACGCGATAAACCTGGACCTGCTCTTTGCGGCAACCGAAGGCGAGGACCAACAGTGGCGCGAGGAACAACAACCACGCGGCGCGTTTACTAGAATTCTTAAGCTGATTTTTCATAGTGCAATTAAATATGAGCCTGTTAACACAATCGTTGATTACCGTAAAAGAAGATAAACCGAAGTAAAGGAGCCCACTAACCATGTATTGCCTTTCACAACACAATATTTGTTGCACTAAAACCGCAGCATCATCTTTGCCATGACCAGGTGCGCTTGAAAATTGCTGTTACCGGACGTCAGCGCGTCATTGTAGTTGTAATAACCGTATTGCAGGCTGACGCGCAAACGAGGGTTGATTCGGCGTGTCAGGACCGCAGTCACCGCGTGCTCGCGCGAACCGGCGCCCAGCGGCACTCCCGAGGAGGAATTGTTCTGATAATCATCCGCCTGGTAGTAAAAATAATTCAGCGTTAGATCGGTCTTGTCATCCAGCACCAGGCTCGGAGAAAAATTCAGTGTCCAATAATTGTTCTCCGCGTTGAGAATTGCGGCGGTTTCCTGGGAAGCCGGCGTTTTCGTCGTGCTCAGGACATAACTGAACCCGGCATTCAGGCTCAATCGCGACCACGGAACCCAACTGACGTTCTGGCCAATGACATGGCTATGCATTCGCGAGGTCTGAATTTCATTGCCAGTGATGCCGAAAGCCGGGTCCGGTGTCGGTGTCGTGTCAATAATGGAGAGCTGATATTCATAGCGACTGATTAGAGTCAAACTCTGCAAAAGATGAAGCGTCACGCGGCAGCTTCCGTCAAATGTCTGAAAGTCCTGGACCGAAAAATAGCCGGGATACGTCTCACCGTCAGGCGTACTGTTGGCATCGGCCGAATAGTTATATGAATCGTATTTGTAATAGCCGCCGAAATCGAAGGCCAGCCGGCGAAGCGGATACCAACTGGCGCCGGCGGAATATTTCTGCAGCAAGCTTGTGTCATCAACGTAGTTGGTTGCCGGAGGGGCACCAATTCCGTCAACCTGGCTCAAGCCGCCGAATTGGTCCAGGTTGCCGTCACTTTCTTCCCATCGGCCCCCGGCGGACAAGACCCAGTTGGTAAAGCCGGTATAGCGCAGGTCCAGGCTTTCACACACGTCAACCACGTCCCTCGAACTTTGGCTGTCGAATGATTGTTGAGCCGGCACGGCCAATGTCCCGATCCCGGTGGAATTGGCGTTCCAGCTTTCCTTCTCCGCGCGAATGCCGGGAGTGATGCACAACGTATTCATGGGAATGGTCAGCACGTTCAAATCCATTACGTAGTCCTGCAAATGCGAATCGCCGGCCATATTATAGTAGCCCAGCCCCACGCCCATCCCGGGAACATAGGGCACCCCAAATCCATTGCCGAAAATCTGGCTGCCGGAAAAATTGTTATCCATATTGGCGACCATGCCGCCCGCCGAAACGAACACATGCTGCTTGATCCATTTTTCTCCGGTCGCCGTCGCGGTGAATAGATCGTACGTGTTTTTGTCGGCGATCGTCCGATCATATTGTACGCCGGTTTCGCCCGGATAAAACGTCGTGTCCAGGCCGTTGTTGAGATCTCCGTGTTCGTAATGCAACCCGAGGGCTAAATCGGTATTCCAAATGAATTTTTTGGCATTCAGGTCAAAGGCATCCACCCTTTCGTCAATATTATACAGGCTTGGCGCCAGACCCTGGACTGTCGCGGCAGGGGGGTTAACATGTACTGGAGCCCAGATGGTCGAATCCTCATTGCCGTAACGATAGCTGTGGGTGTATCCAAACGTGATGGACGGCAGACCGTCCAGGGTCACTCCACCGAGGAACGAGTACTCGCCGCGATCCAAAGCCAGCGGGGAGCTTCCTTTTGGACCGTAATATTGCGCTCCTGTGGGCGGATAAAACCCGCCGATATCATCGGACCATGTGCGAAAATTATTTGCGTGCAATTGCATGAACCACTTCCCCGAACGTTCCATGCGCGCATTAACGTCGTAATTGTGCTCGTCATAAATCGAATGCCCATCCAGCGTCACGGTGGTATTTGTAAAGGGGCCATTTCCCTGCAAGTGCAGGTCCTGAATGCCGCCAAAACCGCCGTTGTTCCAGTTTTGAACGGACTCGGCCTTCGCCCGGTCGCCATGCGTCAGAAACCCCCCTGTCGTCAACTCCACCCAGTTGTTATAAGTATTGGTGCCGTTGCCTTCAAAGAAATCCTGCGCGCTCATCGGCGGACCGTTCGTGTCCGCGCCGATGACCGACACGCCCATGAGAAGCAGCAAAATAAAAAGCGACGCCGCCAGGCGGGTGCCTGATGGAATGCATTGGGACAATGAACGCAGAAAAGTCTCGAAGCAGGCGCTTGCGTCATGGAGTGCGGCGGCTGTGACATCGCTTTCGAGTGAACCGATGACGCCGAACGCGCGAATCCAGCCCGGAAGGCGAACGCCATTCGAAAGCGGTGTCGCGCTCCGCTTGCCGCCGCACTCCAGGACCTTGCGGCGGTTCCGGCAATTCTCAGTTAAGCTTGTTCTGTTTCGGCGCGTCTTCATTGGGTTCTTAGAATTGCAATGCCGGGTTAACGCGCGAGCCGTGCACGGCCTCATGACAACCGGCTGTCCAGCACGTGCCTTGTTGTAATCGAATCGTATGATCGGCGCCGCCGATTAAAATCGTTGTGCCGACATTCTGCACAAAATGGCACCGCAGACAGAGATTGGAATCCCGGGCCACCAGCAATTTGTCATTGATCGAGCCATGCGGGTTGTGGCAGGTGGTGCAGCCTTCGCGCAACGCCTGATGTTCAAATACGAAAGGGCCGCGTTCAGCCGGATGACAGCGCAGACACATCTCGTTTTCGGAAAGCAACGCCGTCCCGCCGCCCCTCATGATGGACCCTTTGTGAGGATCGTGACAGTCGCTGCACGCCATCTCGCCTTCGGGAACGGGATGATGAATGGGCAGTTCAAACTGGGCCCGAACGTCGGCGTGGCATTGATAGCAGACCGTCTCCTGCGAGCGCGCCGGCGGGTCTGTCAGGCGCGCGCCGTAGCTGCTCCGGCTCTCGCGGCCCGGTTTGAAACTATAAGGCGGCAAGGTGTCGCCGCCCGAATCCGAATGGACGCTGCACGGCCCGTGACACGACTCGCACCCCGCATTCAGCGCGTTATTGCCCCGCGCCATCAGCCGGGCATGGTCGGCCGTTGCAAAGTCCTTGCAGACGTCATCGTGGCACGTATCGCATTGGTCGGAGCCAATGTAGGTGGCGCCCGGATAATTGGGCAGCACCACCGCAGTCCGATAAACCGTAGTGCAGGAAATTGCCGCCAGGAGCAAAAGCGTTGCGCCGGCAAGGACGACGGTCCTTCTTCCGTTCTTATTAAATTTGAAATGGCGATTTATCATGGGAATTGGGTCTATTGATATAATTCGCTTTCAATCCAGTTTTGCGCGGCTTGTAACAACTCGATGTCATACGGTCCGTTGTGAACGCCGAAGCTGCCGTCGTAATAAACCAGGTATAAATCGAAGCGCGCCATCTTGATGTCATTGGGAATCTGTGCCTGCTGAGTGGTATTGGGCCCTGCAGTGCCGGTAGATAGGCTTCCCGGCGTCGCGTATTCCCAGGTCAGCGCCCCGTATTGCCGGGCGATCGCTGCGAGCGCCTCGTTAGTGGACGCCGGGGCAACCGTAGTCGCCCAGAGATTCAAATAGGTTTTAGTCTGTTGAATTTGGCCGGAGATTGTGTTGGTCACAAATTCGACCAACAAAGCCGGGTCGCTGTGGCAGTTGTAACAGAGCTGATAGCTGGCCACGGCAAAAGTGTGCCCGCTGAAACCGTTGGTCGTTTGCATGTGACATTCAGCGCACTGCATTTCCAGCCGCGAATGAGTGGAGGGATAACCGGGACTCGGCCCTGAAGCCAATTGGCCGACGGCGCCAAGCAGCATGTTGTACTGCGGTGACTCGTGCGGCGACCTCGACGTGTCTGTCCAGGCTGAACCGCGGTCGTTATGGCACTGGGCGCAGATGTTGATGTTCGCATTATAAACGTTGGTGAACGTGTTGGTGGTGCTCAGGACAAAATCGTTCGTGGACGCCAGCGCGCAAAGGAGCTGATTTGTGTAAACCCGGCCAAGCTCGTTGTTATCAATGACGCTGGCATTCCCGGTCAAAGCGTTTGTGAACGTGATGACGCCGGCCAGGACATTGGTCCAGACGTGTTCAGCATGAGGATCGTGGCAGACGGCACACGTGATCGGCATATTGAAATCGTTCGTTAACGTGACGCTGGGATTTT
>DASYYL010000105.1:0-3821 GCA_035933915.1 Verrucomicrobiia bacterium | reverse complement strand
GTCTTAAACGTCGGGATAGCGCCGAACTGTTGAACCGGAACGAAGACGCGTTTTCAAGATCCCCTTTCCTCCCGCTGGCCCAAGCGCAGCCTGGCATTCAATACGGCTGGAATACACATGTTTATGGGTATTGTTGCGCGTTGATTTCGTTCTGTATTGTTTTGATGAAGCCGATGACAAACGAGGAAGCAGTATTGGAAGTCTCTGGCTTTACAATCAATGATTTAACTAGATGTTTTGAATTCAATAGGGAGAATGCGGATTGCATTGTTGCCAACATTGAAGGCTGAATTTCAAGAGTGGTTCTTGGTGCAGTCGTTTGCCTTGGGGTCGCACACAACCCGGTTTCAATGACAGGCATGGCGTAAATTAATTCTTCCACACGACTGGGGCATTGAACGGGCCAAATACCCCGGCGAAACCGGCAAGAGGCTTGCGTGGTGGCACTACAATTCGCCTGACACTAAAAACTGGGTCATACTCAATAGCTTAAGATTTATGAACAAGATTAAAACGAAAATTGTGGGGCATCGGCGCGGCCGTTTGTCTGGAATCCGGGATTTGACGGAAAAACTGGCGGTGTCGTCTCGATTTATATTCCTGGGGTTTGCGGTTGCTATAAGCTTGGCGTCTTCGGCTCGTGCCGGTGAGGTTTTGGAGAATGCTTTCGTGCGCGCGGATTTTGGCTCACGAGGATTGACCGTGCTGACTGATAAAACTTCCGGCGAAGTGACGAGGTTCAGTCAAGATGAGTTCCATATCTCCGTGGACGACAGCACAATCCAAAGTTCCAATTTCACGCCGGCGCTGCAAGAGCAGACAGCCACCAAGTGCGTCTTTCTTTTTTCATCCAGCCAGTGGGTGGTTCGAGTAATTTATGAGCTTCAAACCAACTGGCATTTCGCGAGCAAACAAATTTCCATTTCGCCGGTTTCCGGGACGGCCTTCATGGTGAGTCGCATTGATCTTATGGACGGCGGATTGCACACACCAGTCGCGGCAAACCAGTCTGTCAGAAGCGGTAAGTTGGTACGGTTTAATGACGGAAATGGAACGCCGGTCAGCCACGGTATTTTCCTCGAAGTTCAAAATCCCTATGCTCAAGCTTCGTTGAACGGCCAGCAAATCATTGTTTCGTATTCGCCGGAAATGACCTGGGACACAAGCTACGGGACATTTGTCTCCGACCGATTGCTGGTAGGGCCTTATAATCTTAGCGGGGTAAGTTATCCGGCCGCGCAAATTCCAGAATGGCAATATATTCCCGACGGCGTTCCGTCCGGAGGTCCGACGATTGATGCAGCCGAATTGGACGCACTTTCCGGCTGTGTTCGTTCGTTTCTCCTTTGGCAACCCACGAACTCCACCCGCATTCATGTCGGATGGACGGAAAATGATTATCAGATTGACGCGAGCACGACCAACGGTGTGGCAGAATATCAGCGCATCATTGAGCAGGCTGCCGCTGTAGGCTGCAATGACGTGCTTTACGCGCCGGCGAATACGCTGCTCTCCAATCTCCAAGCGGACACTGACACCTGGGGTTGGGAACACGTCACTTGGCTTGGCCTTGGCCAGCAAATCCGCACCAACGCCTGGTATCCCGGCTCCAACGCGATGCCCGATTCCGTTCAATCCATGCTGAACTTCGCACGATTGAAGCATATAAAACTCATAGCCTATGTTTATCCCAGTCTGCCTTTCGGCCAAAACCCTCAATGGACCAACTGGTCCGGCCGGTATGCGGACACCGGCCAGCGGAGCTTTCAGGATTGGTTGTTGCAGACGTTGATTAATTTTCAAAGGGCAACGAGTGTGGGCGGTTACAGTTTCGATTACTGGAATCTTGGCGTTGCCGACGCGCCCAGCAGCCCTTACGCCCAATGGTTTGGCTGCCGCAGAATCCTCGAACAACTTCGTTTGCAAATTCCCGACCTTGTCATAGACGGGCGTCAACAGTATCAATACTACGGTCCGTGGACATGGCTGGCGGGCAGCTATCCGCATCCATTATCCTATGATGAACAGCCGAAAAGCTTCAATGCCTTTTCCGACTTGCATTGGGACCGCGTTTCTGCTGACCGACAGCGTTGGGCCGCGTGGTGGTATCGAGTTGAAAACTTCGCGCCAACGGAAATTATTGCCGGCTATATGACCCATCAAACGCCGCGACAATACGCCTCCGGCAAGATGGTTGGGGTTGATCCGCCCACGGATTTTCGCATTCGCGACTGGGATTATCTCGGCTGGAAGTATTCGCTCATTTCCGCCATCGGTACTGCGCCATTCAATGACGTCGTTGACATGATTCCGGCGCGCGACACCAATGAATTTAGCGCCTTTAATGCCACCACAAATGCGCAATGGATGAGGAATTGGTTCGACTGGGCGGATCGGAACATGAGCTTGCTTCGCAACATCCGGCCAATCATCAATCAGCCACAACTCGGGCGTGTGGATGGCACAGCGGCCTTTGATGCCAATGGGCATGGTTTTATTTTTCTTTTCAACCCCAACTACCGGCAGCTTGCAGTGCAATTTACACTGGACAAGTCCATTGGACTCACCAATGGCGGTCCGTTTGTTTTGCGT
Organism: Verrucomicrobiia bacterium; assembly: GCA_035933915.1. Taxonomy (GTDB): domain Bacteria; phylum Verrucomicrobiota; class Verrucomicrobiia; order Limisphaerales; family UBA11358; genus UBA11358. Next base: position 1,229 of record DASYYL010000105.1, on the reverse strand, counting down.
CAACTCTACCCGGATGCAGAAAAAGGCAAGTTCTTTGCGCCGCCGACCAATGCCTTGTGGCAACCAGGCGACTCGGTGTCCATCACGATGCCGGGAGCGGACGCGCTTGTGCTGGAAGTCACAAATGCTCCTGCTTTGACCCAGCCGCTTCTCCTTGGTGCCGCCGGTAATGCTGCTTTAGTAGGAAAACAACTTTTTTTGACCAATGTAGTTGGAGAGGATGGTGCCACGACGGAGTTAAAAGTGCTCCTGCCATCCCGTCAAAATGTTACCTCGGTGTCGGTTGATGGCGTTCCTGAGAACTTCCAGCAAACCAGCAATCTGGTAACATTTTCGGTGAACTTTGCCGGCGCGCCATTCAACAGGTTGCAACAAATCGGACAATATGACCCTGCTTTCAGTGGTGGAATTTATCAAACGCAGATCACGATCCCATCGCGAGTCTTCGGCCAATTGGCTGCGCGAAAGGCTGCCTGGCCCGTTCCCTACACTGCGGACGACTTATTGGCAACCTGGTTGGGTTCCTATCGCCTGTTGTTGTTTGTAAACATTGCCGATCCAAATCCGAATATGGCAGTATCGCTGCAAGTTGACGGCCAGCCGGTTGCACTCACGCAGGCTTACACAACTATTTATAATATCGGCGATAAAAATTCATTGGTGGGCTGGTATGCAGACCTTTCAACATTAAGCCCCGATGTTCCCCACCAATTTCGATTGAGCCTGCCCCCTTTGGCTGCAGGCCAGTTTCAGGGTCTTTTTCTTGATAATGTGGAGGCCACATTCACCAACCAAATTCAACCGGCTGGCGTCTCTTCGGATGATTTTAATTCGCCGCACGATGCCCCCCCGCAGTCGCCATCATCAAGGGGACTGTTGCCAGTCAACAGACCTGCCAAGTAGTGACAGTGGAGCCTTTTGTCCCATTTTTCGTGGGTTCTTTAGAGCAGGAGCGGTTACGGAGGCCTGAATTACGAGGGTCAAGTCCGGCAGCCCAAATACACATCTTTATGGGTATTGTTGCTATTGATTAGACCCTGTACTCATTCGTTAAAACCCAAATGGCAGGGCATACTGAGGACACAGCAGGGCTCTCCCCGCGCGAAAAGGAAGTCTTGGAATTGCTGGCCAAGGGAGCCTCCTACAAGGAAATCGCCGACCAACTATCGTTGAGCATAGAAACCATCCGAATGAACGTCAAACATATTTACACCAAGTTGCACGTTCAT
>DASYYL010000082.1:0-13853 GCA_035933915.1 Verrucomicrobiia bacterium | reverse complement strand
AAAAATAACGCGCAAATCGTTTTTTTCATTTGTCCGGGCGGAATTTGCGCCTTATTTTGTGGCAGAAAGATGGTCCGGAAAGCTATTGCATCAGTACACAGGCAGGAAGAAATCACAACTGCCCCGCACTCGACCGCGGTTTCCGACGCAAACCTGCAACGGTTGGACCGTCTCGCCAACCTGGGGACATTGTCGGCGGGCATCGCGCACGAAATCAAAAATGGGCTTGTTCCGATTCGGACCTTTATCCAATTGATGTTGGAGAAAAGTGACGACCGCGAACTCGCGTTGACTGTTGAGCGGGAACTGAAGCGTATCGATTCAATGGTGAGCCAGATGCTCCGGTTTGCAGCGCCGAAACCGGCGGTAGTTGCGCCAGTGCGCGTGAAGGACGTCCTGGAGAAATCGCTCCGCTTGTTGCAGCACCAGATTGACGAAAAGATGATTTCAGTGACGCGCGACTACCAGGCTGCTCCCGGCACTATAGACGGCGATGAGGCGCAATTGCAGCAAGTGGTCATGAACCTGCTTTTGAACGCGGTCGAAGCCATGACTATGAATGGTGTTTTGACCATATCCACGAATCCCGGCCGCGATCAACGCGACGGGCCCTGGCTGGAAATACACGTCAAAGACACAGGCGTGGGAATTCCGAAGGAGAACCTGGACCGCATTTTCGAACCGTTTTTCACCACGAAGAGAAATGGGACCGGCCTGGGGCTGGCCATTTCGCAACGTGTCATCGATGAACATCACGGCCGGATCGAAGCACGCAGCGATGCGGGCAAGGGCGCGACATTTGTCATTATCCTGCCGGCTGCGCGCTGAGGGGCACGATTTTAGTCAGAAGGGACACGCGTTTGCGGAAGGGTTGCATTCACGCAAAGGAGGCTTATAGTGAATTCGGGCGGTGAGAATACCGGAATAGCGTTTGGAGCATGTTATGGCAAAAGCAATAAAGAAAAACAGGCGGCAGCAGCCGGTCAATTCTGATTCGCCTTCGAGCAAGCGGTGCGAGGATTCGTTGAAGAATTTTTGTGAGCCGGGATCATTTGCAAAGGAAATTCATATCCGCACAGAAACGATCACGCCGCTCTTGAAAGAAATCCTGGATTTTCGGCCGCGGCCGCATTGCAAATAGGATGAAAGTATCTTCTTTTGAGGGGCATCGAAAGATTCTTAGGGGCACAAGAAGTGCTATTCATTCTTCTTGTGACCCTAATTAAACCTACTTTTACTCCCAGACTGATTTGCTGTTGGTGCGTTTTACTGGCCATGGCTTTTGGCGCCCGACCAATCCAGGCAGACGGAAACGGCGTGCTGTTGATGCTGCGGAATCCCACCAATTCGTCGCCACGAATCATTTCGCTCTGGGGCGGCGCCGGTTCAGAGCAAATCATCCTCAAATCCGACGGCACCGTTTGGGTCTGGGGCGACAATCGTTGGGGCGGCGAAGGTGACGACAGCGGCAGCAATGTTCTTAGCCCGCGCCTGATGCCGGGATTGGGTACGAACAACCTTGTTCCCTAGGCCGATTCTTAACCTGGGAACGAACCAGTCTTTCCGGCTGACTATCGGAGTGAATTACACACCGGATGCGAACGGGGTTTTCTATTACAACGTTTGGGTTTGCGGCTATAAAGCTCACCTCTCGTTCACACCGCGCCTTGAGCAAACCTCTCAAATTCCCAATTCAAAGAGAGCCTGGGAGGATGAGCATGAGGATGACGATGAATTCCCGTTGTGCCCAAGTGTGATGGTTTGTTGATTGCTCGAAAATCGGTCGGCCGTCCCACCAGTTGCTTTTCATTGCCTCCATTGGCAAGCCGCGCACAAAACAACCGAGAAACCCTTTAATTATTCGGTTTATCCCATGTTTTCAAGCTGGTGCTCCCGCCCGGAATTGAACTGGGATACGCGGTTTAGGAAACACGTATGCTTTCTACATGATGGTATGTAGAAAACAACGAAAAACATTGGCGGTTTATCAAGTTGTGACGATTCCGTCACACCCCATCTGATACCGCCATGTGATACTGTTTCCATGAAACCAAAAAATGATCCTGATTCGCGACTGTGGACCAAAGCTCCGGTGGCCAACCTGCTCCGCTACGAACCTTCCGGCATCTATTTTGCCCGCGCCAAAGTCCGGGGCAAGCTTATCCGCAAATCGCTCGATACCAATGTGCTCTCGGTGGCCAAGTTGCGGCTGGCCGATTTGCTGGATACCGAACATAAAGCGGTCGCCCCTTCCCAAACCAAGATTGTTGGGAAAATGGTCTTTGGCGATGCCCTGGCGATCTTTAAACAGCGGCAAGGTCTCGCGACGGACATTAAAGACAGCACCAAAGCCTACAACGAACGCGCCGCCACCGACCTGCTCAAAACCTGGCCGGGCTTGGAGGAAACGGACGTGAAACGCATCACCAACTTTGAATGTCTGGAATGGCGGGCCAGCTTTGGGAAACGGTACTCCCCCACCGTCACCAACGGAACGCTTTCCATCCTCCGGCGGGTTTTGGACATCGCCATGGAATCGGGCGTGCGTTATGACAATCCCGCCAAAGACAAGGATGTGAAACGGGCGCGGGTGCGCCGAAAAGAATTGAGACTGCCGGAGCCCGACCAGTTCGTCGCGCTGGTGGCCCACGTCCGGGGAAATGGCAGCGGCAAGGGCGGGCATTGCGCGGACGCGATTGAATTCTTTTCCTATGCGGGGACACGGCTGAAAGAAGCCGCCCGCATTTATGGCCGCGACTGTAGCTTTACCAAGAATGAAATCGTGATTCGCGGCGATCCCATCACCGGAACCAAGAATTGGGAAATTCGCCGGGTGCCGATGATTCCTGAAATGCGCAAGCTTTTGGAAAGACTCAAGGGCGAACGCGGAGAAACGCAATTTAACGACAACCCGGTTTTGACGGTTCGCAAGTTCAATCGTTCCTTGAGCAATGCTTGCAAGAAGCTGGGGCTGCATCACCTGACGCACCACGACTTGCGACACTTGTTTGCCACACGCTGTATCGAATCGGGCGTGGACATTCCGACCGTAGCAAAATGGCTGGGCCATAAAGATGGGGGCGTTTTGGCGATGCAAACCTACGGGCATTTGCGGGATAAACACTCGGAGGACATGGCTCAAAAGGTCGTGTTTGCCTTACCTGCGCCCGTCCCGAATGTTGTGGCGCTTACCAAGAGCGTGCCGGAAAAGCGGCTGGCGGTACCGGGTGGCAATTCCCTGCCTGCCGCCCATGCGAAGGCGAAATATAACTACCCGTGGTGGGCGTCGAGCAATCCGTTAGAAATATTCCTGGGCCAGGCCAATGAGCCGGTGCAAATCGTGCCGCCCGCGAAATACCTGGAAGCGGCCAAAGCCGCGATGGGACGGGAAGTGTTTGTGCAGGAATTATCCGAACCCCAATCGTTGATGGAGGAATTTGCCGTCAGGGTGGGTGAATGGGCCATTGAGAAGCTCAAAGCGAAACTGCTCAACTGCCAGGAAAAAAAAGCGGCTTAATCCGAACGCCCTATGCCTTCGGTTGCTTGTCGGGAGGAAACGGACAGGGCCAATGCTGCGGGTCTTTTTGATGGCGTTCCAATTTTTCGAGATATTCCAAATCGCCGTTGGCGTAAGTTTCGACGATGTCTTTTTTCCAAATCGGCGTTCCGGTTTTCTTTCCAGAGAAAACCGACTCATCAATGTGGAGATGGCCGGATTTCGGCAAGCCCGCTACAATCAAAATAGCGACCAGCGTTCCAATCCCCATGATGACGAAAAATTCCATAATTGACTTTAACACATTTTAGGAATTTATCATTTCAATCAAACAAAAATTTATGATTCAGGATTTTTGGATTTGCGGATTAGACCCTCGACGGTCTTATCGCCTGAAGGGTCATTGGCCGGGAAACTTGCATTTCCATTCTCTGACCGATTTTTCGCCTGCGTTAATGAACCTATAAGCGACATCCCACCGCTCCCCCCATTCATTGAGTTCGTCACAAGCGTTTCTGCACCCGTCATCGCTGCTGCCATTCCTGCGCTTCCGCCAGCTACCGCAGCCTTACCGAGCCCTTTTAATGTGAATGTGCCCCTGTTTATTCCCATGCCTCCGATGGAACCAGCCAAACTCATAATGCCGGCCATCCCTGCCGCGCTGCCCGCAGCAAAACCTCCGCTTAAGAGGTCTGAACCCACCGAGCTGCCCGTGGCGATAGCTCGTTGAATGATTACCGGGGCGGCGATGGTGCTGAAAATGATCCAAATTCCCAGGAATGCCAGCCCCATGAGGTTTTGCAAAGAATACCCAAGGTCCCCTCCTGCGCTTTGCGAACTTAAGAAACTTTGGTCGGTCATGAAGCTGATCATGCCCTGGGTAATCAGGCCGGCCACCCCCCAGCCCAAGGGCCAAATCATAATTCCCAGTAAATTCAGCAAGTAGCGCCGGCCAATTTGTTCGACCGAATGGAACATCAGCATGCCTACAAAAATTGGGGACAGCGCATAACCAATGAATAGAATCGCGCTTTGCAGGATGTAAGCCCACCACTCAATCGTGCTGGCCAGCCAGCCCAAAATCAGAAACACCGCAGAAACCAGCGCCTCCATGATGGACGGAAAATCAAAAACCTTTTCCCACCAGCTAGAATTGCCATCTGAGGACTTTTTCAACTGTAATGCCGCCTGATACTGGTCATGAATTTTGGCTGGATCAACGTTGAGAGTATTCGTGACCAGGTCGCTGACGATGGAAGAAACTTGGTTGCCCCAAGTTGGAAGAAACACCAACAACATGAGCAGCACAATAATCCGCCCGATGGACCGAAAATGGGTGCTGCCGCTTTGATAACCAGCCAGGGTGGCGGCAATGAATCCGCCGGTAATCAGCAAATAGGCAATGGGAGTGAGAATGCTTTTAAGGGACAAGCATTGATTCAAGAAGTTTGGAAACATTGAATTGAAATCACCCATAACGCAATTGTTTGAATTCTTTAAAATTTGATTCTTTGGTTTTGATTCCTCTTTTCAGCTTGAGCCTTCTCTCGCTCGGTGGATGTTTGCCTCCCGCAACGGGCAGCAATGGCTTTGACCACCCGGCCATAATCCTGGCCCGGAAATTTATTGGCCAAGGTTTCTTCAACCGAAGCCTCAATATCCTGTTTGAAAAGTTGGAGGACATGGCGTTCCTGCTCGACGTAATCCTGCAACAACAGCACGGCCTGATTGCTGGTCATCTGCAAATCCATCTCGCCCATTGCATTGGCATAAACCGAATTATGAGCAAACTGTTCCACAACCCCGAACTGCTTTCCTTCCGGTGTTTGGCGCGAGCATAAAAGGATTTCGTTACGGGCGGATTTGTGCAAGGTTCGGTGGACTTGCCATTCGTTGTCTCCCGTCCGGATCGCCGAAGTGCTTTGAGTCGTCTTTTCCGAAACGGAAAGTGCCAGTGAAGGAATTTCCTTTTCGATGGCGTTGAGCGCTTCTTCATTTTCGCCATATTCGTTCACCAGCCACTCCACCGAAGGGAAGGCTTCCGAGTAAGCTTTCTGTTCGCTCTCGGTCAAGAGGCCGGGATAACCCGGAACCCGGTGCTCGCAGATTTCGCCATTTCGTCTCATCAACATTTTGCCTCCTATTCCTTGTTAAGCATTCGCAATAGTTCAGTCCGCGTCACCAAAAATTTGCCCCGCAAGGCCCGGCAAGCCTTGAGTTTTTTCCTTTGAATCAGGCGATAAACACTCAAATAATCAACGCCGATCATGTCAGCAACTTCGAGGAGCGTATAGGCCAGCCTTTCTTTTTCCGGCCCTTCTTCCAAGCCCGGCGAGGCTTCCGCTCTCGTGGCAACTTGCTCGTTCGCATTCATCCTTTGCGATGCTCACCGTTGTTCATACCTCCCGGTCATCGCTCATGTTCACCGCACCCCCCACAAGATGGTCAAAAAACGAGCTTTCCCAGTCCGTGGATAATCAAGTCTCGAACTGTGACGAAGTAAAATTGATATTTCCTATTTATGGTATAGCTAAAAGTGATAGGAATGTTGCTTATATTTAACAGTATATAACGAGATTCGACCTTTCTTTCGGCATCAAATTTGCTGTTTTCTGAGTCGGTAGTTCACCGGATATGGCAACCTAATCCCCTCGATTTACCCGTGTACATTCATCAACTGCGATATTTCCTCGCCGTGGCCGAACTGGGCAGTTTCAGCAAGGCTGCCGCAAGTTGTTACGTTTCTCAGCCCGCCCTGAGCATCCAGATTCAAAAACTGGAAACCGAATTGGGCCAACGTCTCTTAAACCGGACAATTGGCAGAATTACTCTAACGGAAGCGGGTCGCCTGCTGGAAGTACGGGCCAAACGAATTTTGGCAGACTTGGAAAGCGCAAAAAAAGAGGTTCAGAGCGTGGACAAAACGAGTGCCGGTCTCGTTACCTTTGGCGTCCTACCCACCATAGCCCCCTATTTTCTGCCGGCGGTACTGCAAGATTTTCGTGAAAGCACTCCGAACATAGGATTCAGCATTCATGAGGAGAATACTTCGCGATTACTCCAAATGCTTAAGGACCAACACTTGGATTTTGCCCTGGCCTGCTCTCCGGTGAAGGAACGAGGCTTTGAGATCGAAAAGCTTCTCTCTGAGGAATGGCTGCTGGCACTGTCGCCCCAAAATTCGCTTTCATCCAAGAATCAAATTCAGATGGAGGACCTGCAATCAGAAAACTTTATTTTGCTCCAGGAAGGGAATTTCTTGTCGGATCAAATGCTGGCCTTTTGTAACCGGCACAAACTTGGTTCCAAAAACATGATTCGAACCGGGCAAATTTCGACCGTCCTGTCTTTGGTTCAGGCAGGCATGGGGGTTTCGCTGATACCACAAATGGCGGCCACCGCCAACGTCGCAAAGGTTGCCTATCGTTCCTTGGAAAAATCTCCACCAAAGCGCACTGTCGCTGTGGTCAGAACTAAAAAGTACCAGACCAAGATCGCAGTGGAAAAATTCTTAGAGCATCTTCGGAACTGGAAGCCGAAGGAAACCCCCGACAAAGGAGACTTCGCAGTTGGACTCTAATTGGCTGTGTTTGAGTTGCCCGGCGTTTCATTGATGATGGATTTCATCCATGCCTGCCAGTTTGGAATCTCGTTTTTCTTTAAGGGACGCGTTGGAGTTGCCGCAATCAGTCGTTCAATCTCTTTCTCACTAAGAAAACCCTTCTCCCTAATGTATTCCGTCATGCTTCCGGGCTTGGCGGTGGAACCGGGGCGAACACCTTTGACCGCCCGCCTCCAAATGCCTTCAGTCAAGGGAATGCCAACGCCTCGCGGCCAGCCGTGCTCTCTGGCATAGTCCAGATGCTTTTTCTTGGCCCGCGCCTCCAGAACGACAATGCGCTTGAGCTTCTCCGGTTCTTTCTGCGCCATATCATCCACTTCCGCCGGTTTCATGGCCGTGCAAAAGTAACAGGAGGATTTACTAGGAATGGGCAAGCCTGCCTTGACGATCTGGCGGATGCATTCGGTCAAATCCCAACCCCATTCCTGCAAAGGAAACCAAAGGTCAAACAATTCCTTTTCCTCGTCCTGCACAGCATAGGTGCTGCATCCTTTCGAGCGTTTAAGCTCATGCGGGCTGGCATCAAAGCCGATAGCCTTGCGGACTTTGCCGCCAGCGGCCCACCAGTCCCGCGACGGTTGCCATTCCATAAGAAATTTTCGCTGCGGAGCGATTTTCCATTTCGCGCTGCATTTGTGAAAGCCGTAGGCAATCGAGGCCAGAACACAGTTGGTCAACAAGTTCTCTTCAATCGTGTGATAGGGTGGCCAATGTTTAAAGTCTTTGGGCTGGTAGCGAACGACGGTGATTTGCGGAAAGCCAACGGAAGCCAGCCACGCGTTCATAATCGGAAGATAATCATAGGTCGCCTGCCTTTCGGCCCCGACATCGGCAAAAAGGATCAGGTCAGGCCGAATCCCGCGCAGCCAAAGTCCGACTAATAAAGCAGTGGAATCCCGGCCAGCCCCGTAACACACCACCAACGGTGCGGACTTTTGGTTCGCACCGTTGGCTGTGAGCGCCAGCGGAAGTTGTGAGTCGGATGAGTTCATAATCCTTCCGCCTCCTTCGCCAGACCGCGCCATTGGTCCAGCCAGGCGAAGCCATACCGATTGGCTTGCGTCTCGTAGTTGGTCGCCACTCACCATCCAAGTGCCCATCCACCACTGCTGGTGTAAAGTCGTCCTTCATGGGCAAAAACCCTGACCTTGGGAAAGCATTCGGCGCTGTAAGCGACTGAGATGTCGCCTTGCGGCACACGCCACAGCCCACAGGAAAGCCGCCGCCAATGCGTGACAATTTTCTGAGATTCCACTTCTTTTTTTTTTGCATTCGTCGTTTTCATAATTTAATTCTTAATTTCCGCTCCTGCCTTCGCAACGACAGGTGTGCGCGATAAGAACCTAGAAGCAGGCGGGTGGCGGCGGTGGAAAAGTCACAGGAGGAACGGAAGCCACGAACCGTAGTATCCTTGACGTTTCCAAAGCCGCCATACAATGGGCCGGCTTCTCATCGCGTTGTGGACGCTGATTGCGTTCCGATTGCTTCCAATCCAATTCGCTCTTTGGCGAGGGATAGCGAAGGGCTTCGGTCAATGGTCGGAAGGCGGGAAAGTGGAGTGAAGGTGGAGAGACGGCGGGAACGGAGCCGGAACGCAACGCCGCCGACGAGCCATTGACGGAAGCGTCGCGATTCTTCGCGATTCCTATTGAGGACAGGACGAACGGAGGTAAGCCGACTTAAACGGCGGGTCGCGGAGCGGTTCTGAGCGGAGGCTGCCGTTGTCGGGTTCCCTCCGCTGGTCCTGGCGTCTTTAATCCATACTCAGGAAAAGATAATTCTCGCCTATGTCTTTTTCCGGGAGAATCGCCGCTTGATTCTGGCGGCAAAGTGGCTCACAGAGTTTCCGCAAAGTCTTTCTTTGAGCAGAAACCTTTGGAAGTTCTATCACCATGTTGTCTGCAAATGAGTTCCCACCTTTATCCTCATACACGGGTACAACGAAAACGCTTTTTGCCCCCGCCATGTATAAAGCCTCTACCGATCGCATGGCGGCTTTTGAGGTCCGAAATGCAGGTAAGGAACGCTTAGTTGATGGCCTTGCTCCTAAAAACCATTTATGCGCTTCTGCATGAGACTTGGACAAAAGAGATTGAATGAATAATTCAAACTGCCTACGTTCAAGCGAGGTTCCTTCGCGAGCAACACGTCCGGTTGCTTGGTCTGCATACTGTGGCCAATCTGGATTTGCACGAGCAGCCTTGAGATAAGCAGTACGGGAAACCTCAGCATTGGCGATGTAGAAACTCTCTTCAATTAACATCCCGTCGCTTAACCATGAGCGCAAGCGCCCATGAAACTTCCCCCCTACTAAATCCATTTCTAGCCTCAATAGACCATTCTGATGCCAATAACGGTGCTTGCCGGTGCCATGGCCAATGGAAAACGAACCAAGCAAGCGGCCATGTTCATCCCACTGACGGCAGGTTCCATGCATTTGCCCATGATCATAAAATGCTTCCTCAGCGATCTGGCCGTTGTAGTGCCAGGAGCGAGAACGTCCGTGCATTTTGCCGCCCAATTCTGTATGCTCGAAACGGAGTTGACCATTTCGATAATAGAGTCGATGTGTGCGAGGTTTCGGCATTTCAACAAATCACATCTTCGAAGCTCTGAAGCTGACAATTAAAACAAGTCTGAATGAAAACGACCGCATAATTATGAATTACACAAATTTCCGAAATAAGGCGAACCTTTGTCGGCAGATTTTCAATTAATTTTCTGTCATATTATGGCCTCACAATTTGGGCAAGGATTACGTGACGATGGCTTTGAAAACATTTTAAAAATGTATAAAGAGCCGGCTATTGCGGCTTTGATTTATCACCGCCCGTTGCTGGCATCACCTGAACAACTTCGCGCACATCGGCCATTTTGCCATTATAAAGATTAACCTTACTGAACATTATTTTGGCGGTCAGGTTGCTGCTGATCAGCGGCTGTGGAGTCGTAATTACAAAATTGAATTTAGCTTCCGCATTTGGTTCGAGGACTTTTTTGTTTTGCCCGATGACCCACTTCGTGGATTGGCCTACCATCTTACCCTGCTCATCTAGCAATATGCAAATGGCCCGGGCGGATTCAACTTCATTCGTTAGGCCGTTCTTGAAGTTTAATTCTACGATTGCCTTTTGACCTGTGACCCTTGGTGTCGAAACAGTAACGGCCAGTTGTGCGTACGCCCCGAAACAAAAAGAGAAAACAAAAAAGCAAAAAAACTTGTTCATTGGGAGATTGTATTTTGGGTATTCTGGTATTTTTCTCTCGCGTAGTTTAAGAGGTCTGCTGAATTTGTGAATGAAATGTAATTGGTTGGAATGACAAATAAGGACGAGTCAGGATTTCGTATTTGCACTTCCTGAAAATTAAACTTCATCAAGGCGCCTTCTGAATGTAACACCATTCCAATCGGAAACCCTTGCAAATCTGTTGCCGACCATATCAGCCCCTCCTGCGGCGGAACATTTGGCTCAGTGTCAACCGCTTTGTATTTGATGCACGGATGTCCTAAAAGAGTTTCCTGCCCCAATTCTGTTTTCTGAATTTGAATCGTATCGCTGCGCGTATCAAATTCAGCCAATGCGGAGTCAGGTATTGGAATTGGGATGTAGGCTTGAACGCTGGGATAAATCATATACACCATTCGCTCGTTCTTTTTTGTCAGGAAAACAATCGTATCGGTGTGTATCAACTTTGCCAAAGTTTTGGCTTGCGGGGGCATCGGCCAAATTTTCATGGCATCAGCTTGCCAGCGAAAACAGTTTGAGGAAACCGCCAGATCCATCGGCATGATAAATTGCACCACCCCTTTAGGATTGCAAATAGCCATTGCTCCGGTGGCACTAAATTCCGGAGTGTTAGGGCTCACTTTGGAAAAGAAATAGTTCAACCACGGAGCTTTTGTAGCTAGGGAACTCCAGTCTTGCCCCATGGAAACAAAGCCGAAGAAAAACACAAAGCAGAAGACGATTTTAAGTGGAAGAATTATTTTCATATTCGTTTAAAACACGGAATAATTATGCAAAGATTTAGCACAATATATTTAGTATAAAAATCGTCGTTTCCGCTCTGCATGGGTTTCTCACTTGTAATCAAATGTATAGCACCACGCAAAAGCCTGTGAGATCGCATCAGGGATTTCCGGGTGATCCTTTTTAAAATCGTCCGTTGCCATTTTGCTCATTTCATTAAGGTCTTTAGCTACCTTCCAAGCTTCTGACTTGTAAAATTCCTTTTCGATGGACTTCACAACCAACAGTAATTTCGACGCAACTTCAGACCCGAATCGCGTCGTTAGTGACAGGTCATCACGTTTTGGTGAAGGGTTCTTACCCCAGCCTGTCCAGAGAACGACTGCTTCAGTCAGTGATGAATTCACATTATAACTCTCGGTGAAATTCATTGTTTCTGTTTAAACGCTTCGTCAATTTGGTTCACGACTTCCAATAAATCAGCGCGCTCTTCATTGGTTAGAATTCCATTTTCTTCATTTGATACTCGCCGCAGCGCAATTCGCGATTCGCCCAAAAACTCAGTACTTATATTACTAGCTGCGTGGGCGCTTGCAAAACGGACGGCTTCGCTTAATTCATCCATTTTCCGCTCCTTCAATATTGTTGCCAAGGAAAGCAGATATTCATAAAGCTCTCTGTAACTGGACATTCGTTTCATATTAAGGCATGTGAAATCCGAGGTTTCCAACACCTCCGGGCGATGTAACAATTTGTATTCCTCCGCCTAAATTTCCCGCTAGCGGTGTCGCTTCATTTGCAATTACTGATGCACCAGGATTCAACGTTCCTGTCATAATAAAATCGGGAGTAACAGCAGGCAACCCCATTGCGTTCGCATAATTTGGGTTGAGAAGTGGATTCTCAAGTGACCAATATTGTGATTCTCCGGTCATAGACTGTCCAAGCTGTCCAATACGATATAAAGTAGCGCCGTTTTGCGCTTGTGCCAATGCTGATTGAGCTTCTGCGGATGAGCTTTGGACTTCGACAGCATATGGAGTTGTTATTGATGTAGGCTGTGCTGGACCAATTGGCTCCGAGTATTGCGAGACCCCCTGTAAGGCCGCTGCATCAGTATCAGCAGATGCGATTACAGATGGCGCAGCAGTTGCCGGTGCTGTTGCCAAGCTATAGAGCGACAATCCACCAGCAGCAATTCCCGTCGTGCTTGCCACGCCACTGAAGAAAGTTGTGCCCCGCTGATAAATGTCGCCGACTTGCCCTCCTGCATTGTTATACGTGAGGTCATAGTTTGCGGCCCCGGAATAAATTGCTCCAACATTCCAACTTGTAAGTGCGTAACTACCGGCAGCCCAAATTCCGTCGCTTTGGTTGTAGGAGCTGATATTATTGCCAAAGCTGGAAAGTCCATTGACGTAGGTATTCGGAGTATTTGCTGAGGCTATTTCGCTCAGGAATTGGCTTCCCATTTGGGCGGGTATGGCTACCCAAGGATTTTGAGTCGAATCGGCAAAACTGTTCAGGCTGGTGCTCGCGTTGTTTATCGCAAGGGTATCCAACCCGCCTGCCATGTAAAAATTGTAATAAGTACTGGCAAACCTTCCATCCGAGTCAAAGGCGTTGATCGGGTCGCCTCCGCAGAACGTATAATAGTTCGGGTCTCTGCCATTCCACGCAGAATCAAACGTCAGCCAGCGGCCTGAAATGGGGTCATAGGGACGCAAGCCGATGTTGTAATAGCCGGTGATGTCCACCCAATGCCCGCGCCAGGCCGAGGATTGAGCAAGCGTGGCCCCATCTGCCAAGGCAACAGGCCGGTAATTGGGCGCTGCCCCATAGCCGGTTGGCCGGGCGGCATTCCAAGTGACGCCTCCGATGGAGGAATCATAGTAAGCAAGGACGTTCCCATGAACATCGCTGGCGGTCGGGTTGAAAAGGCTTAATCCGGGTAAAACTCCGTCCAGTCCACCCACGCCGTTCATCCCGCCATATTGCCCATTCAGGTCAGGGCCATACAGCTTCCATTCAGTTTTCGTCCCATATGAAACCCCCAATTCCAGAAACTCTACCTGCGGGTCAAAATAGGAATTGATGGTCTGAACCGAGGAAGGATAAACGACGCCGTTGGTCACTAAAACCGTGGTGGTGGAAATGCGTCGGTTGAGTGGATCATAAACTGCGCTCCAATTATAGCCGGAACTACTGGCGTCCCGCTGCGTGATGGCGTGCAGCCGACCTCGCGCATCCCAAGAAAGAGTTTGAGTGCGTTCCACCGTGCCGCTGGGGTTCTCCCATACGCGGTTGGTGATGTCCCCATTTGCATCGTAGCTGTCCACGGTTTGCTGGAAAGCCAGGCTGTTGGTAAAATAATTTGTCGCCCAGGCTGTGAACCTGCCGCTGGGATGCAGCGCTGCCACTGTCAATTGGTGTGTGCCGGGACTGAGTTCCATGTTGGCCACCCACTGCATGGCATTGGTTCCAATAGCCGCGATGGAAATGGGAACACTATCCAGATAAGCACTCAACGAAGCTTGGCCGTTCACATGGCCGTAGGCCGGATAAACAAACGTATTGTTGGTTTCTAAACTGATGCGGGAGAAAGCATCCGCCCCGCCGTCCCACAACCCGGATGAGCCGTTAGCTTGTCCCATTTGCGTGAGCGCGCCCGGCCCAGCCGGGGTGCCGTTGTCGTAAGCAAAAGTATTCGTCCAGGTTGCGCTGTTGCTCAAATTCAATTGCTCGGAAGTCAGGCGGCGGCTCA
>DASYYL010000026.1:0-19718 GCA_035933915.1 Verrucomicrobiia bacterium | reverse complement strand
TGGCCAACGGCATTTACGAACTGCAAAAGTGGCGAAAAAAGACGACGGCTGACTCCTTGCGTTCCTGGTGCCAGCAACAAACTTTCCCAATGGCCTGGTCGCAGATCAACAGGTGAACCTTCAAACCATAACCCATTTGTTATTGAGGGGTCCGGCCGACCCGATCAGTCGCGCCGCCCCCCCCTTCAACCGACCTAATACGGCCCGCGAGAGTGTCAGGGCGCCGCACAGGCGACTCAAGCCACGGCACGCCGACTTTCATGCAAGGCTAAGCTCAAAGCCCGTTTCACGCACGCTATGCGACTCCCTCCCAAAATCCAGATGAATCAGCCGTTTCCCCTGGATTGAACTGGCGTCGAACCTGCTTGTCAAAGTGGCTGGCGTCAATTATTATTGTCAAATGTCGTTTAAGAAGCATTTCACGTGGCCGCTGATTCTCTGCGCGGCGAATTTCGCGTTTGCGGATACGGTACAGCTTAAGGATTCAGCGTCGGTGACCGGAAAAATTCTGGCTGAAAAAGCCGATTCCGTCGTCGTGGACGTGGGTTATACGGTCCTGGTAGTGCCGCGAAGTTCTGTGATGACAATTAAAAAGTCCGATGTGACTGCATCGGGTCCGTCCACGGCTGCGCTGCTGGACCCGCCTCCGCAGTTCTATACGGCGGGAGCGACTGCGCCGACAGCGCAGGACGTACAGGATCTCGTGAAACAATTGGGCCAGGCGGTTGTGCAGGTGCGCACGCCCTCAGGCCTGGGTTCGGGATTTTTCGTCAATCCTGACGGTTATCTCATCACCAATTTTCACGTCATCGAAGGTGATACGGAAATTTCAGTGGAGGTTTACAGCACGGATAACAACGGCCAGCTTAGCCGGGACACGTACAAAAAGGTCCGCATCGTAGCCATCAATAAGTTCCACGATTTGGCGCTGCTCCACATTGAAGACAAAAACACGCCAAAGTTCAAATATCTCACCCTGGGCAGCTCCGACGAGTTGAACGTGGGCGACGAAGTTTTTGCCGTTGGCAGCCCCATGGGATTGGAGCGGACGGTGACCGAGGGAATTTTGAGCACCAAGACTCGTGAGTTGGAGGGCGAACTTTATTTGCAAACGACCGCCCAAATCAATCCGGGCAACAGCGGCGGACCGCTGTTTAACCTGGCCGGCCAGGTCGTCGGTGTGACGAACATGAAGATCATGTTCGGCGAAGGCCTGGGTTTTGCCATCCCGGTGGAACTGGTGAAGAATTTCCTGGATCATCGCGACGCGTTTGCGTATTCGACCGACAACCCGAACAATCCGTATCGTTATCTGGCTCCGCCAACAGCGACGAAGGCCGCTGGCCACGTTGAATCATTGAAACGTTGAGACTTTGAAGTAGCACATCGAACATCGAATGGAGCAGGCAGCCTAAAGGCCGGACACCAGGCGGCGGCCGCAAGCGAGGTTGCTGACGACACAAGCGCTCGACAGGATAGAAAACAATTACTTTGCAACATTTTCGTGTTGGTGTGTTTTAATTTTACATGAAATTGAAAATTTCTCTGACTTGCGCGGCAGTGCTTCTGCTGGCCGCGTCCTTTGTTTCGGCCGCGATTCCGCCCGCCGAGGATCTATTGCCTTCGGACACACTCCTCGTGTTTTCCGTTCCTGATTGTTCGGCCATGCGGGCGGCGATACAACAGTCGCCGCAATGGCTATTGTGGAATGACCCGGCGATGAAATCTTTTCGGAATGATTTTACCGCCCGCTGGAACCAAAAGTTCGTCGCGCCGATGGAACAAAGCCTGGGGATCCGGATATCGGATTATTTGCCACTGATGCAGGGGCAATTAACTTTTGCGCTCACGCAAAATGGCTGGGGCGCGTCGCGAATGGCGGCGCCGGCGATGGTGCTGCTGCTGGACGCGGGCGACAAGGGCAATTTGCTGGAGGCAAATCTGGCCGCGTTGAGGCAGAAGTGGATCCAGTCCGGAAAAGGGCTGCGGACGGAAACGCTCGAAGGTATGAAGTTTTCGGTGCTGTTGATGTCCAGCAATTCGCCGATACCGCTTTCTACGGTTTTGCCTGCGGGCGGTGCTGGCGGTTCTACAGCATCCGCACTCTATATTGGCCAGTACAAATCGCTATTGATTGTGGGGACCGCGGAAAATGCCGTGGTGGGCGTTGCCGAGCGCCTGCATGGCGGCGCCAATCCGTCGTTGAGCCAAAACGCCGAATTCGCCGCCGACAAGATGGCGCAGTTCTACAAAACGCCTTTGTATTACGGCTGGTTTGACACGAAAGCTTTTCTCGATGGCTTGGCGCGGGCTCGACTCGGAGGTTCGGGTTCACTGCCGTTTTCGTGGACGGACATCATGGCGGCTTCGGGCTTAGGCGGTTTGAAAAGTATTTGTCTTTCTTACCGGGAATCGCGCGATGGAGCAGAGGTGGAATTTTACGCAGACGCCCCGGAATCGGACCGGCAAGGACTCTTGAAGATGGTTACTGCCGCGCCGAAGGACGCCAATCCGCCGCCGTTTGTGCCCGCGACAGCTGCGAAATTTTGGCGCTGGCGCGTGGATGGCCAAAAATCCTGGGGCGAACTCGAAAGGACCCTTCAAGCGATTTCGCCTTCGGCCCTGGACAAATTGAATGCCATCATTGCGATGGCGAACGCCTCGGCCCAGCAACAAAACCCCGATTTTGACATCCGAAAGGACCTGCTGGGCAACCTGGGCGACGATTGGATCTGCTACAGCATGGCGCCCGGCGGCAAAACGGTCGCGGAATTGAACACCGCGCCGTGGTTGTTTCTCTTTTCGGCCAAAGACGCGGATCAGGCCGCGCTGGCGATCAAAACGGTGACGTCCATGGCGTCGGCTGGTTCCGCGCCCCAGACGCAGACTTATTTGGGCAGAAAAATTTACACGATATCGCTGCCGATCGCCCAGGGAGCGGAAGGCGGCGCAACGCGTTCTTTTTATTGCGCCGCCAGCGGCGGGTACGTGGCGTTGACGACGGATATGTCGATGATCCAAAACTATCTGCGCAGCGACGACGGCAAGACCAAGCCGTTAAGCCGGCGGCCCGGCCTGGTTGAGGCGGCGGAGCAGGTGGGCGGCATGGGCAATGGATTGTTTGGTTACCAAAATCAGCGTGAATCAGCGCGCGCGCTGTTTTCCGCGCTCAAGAGTGATCCGGCTCTGGGCGCGGCGCTCAATCCTTTGGCGGGCATGCCATTTTCAACCGCCGGGCAGGGCATCCGGGATTTGATGAATTTCTCGCTGTTGCCGGACTACGAGACGGTGTCAAAGTATTTTAATTTTACTGTCTACGCGGGCAGCGCCACGAGTCAAGGACTGGATTTTAAGTTTTTCCAGCCGAAATCGCCGGAGTTGAATTGAATCGGCTAAATTGAGATTCGATGGTGGGCAACAGCAATTTCTTGCACAGGATAGCAAGAGGGATGGATAGGACGGCTGAGGCAATGACATCGGACAGGTGATGGCACTGGAGGGCGATCCGGGACCACATGACCAGACCCGCGTAAAGCGCGGCGATCGCGCCCCAACGTCGATCAACCAACCATGCCGCCGCCGCCAGTCCCATCGCCGTGGCGGAATGACCGGACGGGAACGAACTGAACTCGTATTTGCCAATGATCCAGTGGCCGTGGTACCAGACGCCGTAGATTCCTTGCGGGACATCAGCCAGTGGGCGGGTCCGGCCCACAAGAATGCGCAGAATGAGAGCGGCCATGCCAGTGATTTCGCAGGTGAGCATAACAAAGAAGATTTTGGCAGCTATCGCGGGACGGCGGCTGAGGACAAACAAAACGGACAGGAAAATTCCAACCGCCGCTGGCACCTCTCCTTCGGCAAGTTTGGAGCACCACCAGGCGAATGTATGCAAGGCGTGATTTTTAGTTGCGTCCAAATCGGTGTCCACCGGGCCGTCGAGCGTCTGCCATGCAACGGTAATCGCGATTACTCCAGCGAGCAGCCATAGCCAGCAGAGCCAAACGGAGGGCGGTTTTTGAGGAACGGCCATGGGGGATTTTATGAATTCAAAGGGAAAATGGAAATGGATACGTAAAAGCGTTGAACCGCCTTTTAACAGAGCGTCGACCGCGAGGGAGGGGTTCCGCAGTTTGCCGTACCTGCCATCAAGCGTGACTCGTTGCGTAAATTTCTCCATTCTGATGCGGTAAATGGAATCTATTGTCCGGAAACTTGCGGCGCGCCCGCAACGTTCGATCCTCATATTGGGGCTGGTGCTGCTTTTGATTGGGAACTGGATCCTCCCGATAACGGATCGTGACGAAGCGCGTTTTGCGGAAGCGTCGCGGGAAATGCTCCAGCGCGGGGATTACATTGTGCCGTGGTTCAACGGCCAGTGCCGTTTTGACAAGCCAATCCTAATTTATTGGTGTCAAAGCGCATGCTATCGGCTGTTGGGCGCGAACGGTTTTGCCGCGCGCCTGCCCTCCGTGCTTTTCACCACGGCAACGGCGCTCTTGCTGGTGGGGTGGGGGAGGAAAGCAGTGGATGGTCTGACCGGTTTCATCGCCGGCGCCATGTTCATTATGGGAGCGCATGTGGCGGTGATTGGTCGGACTGCGACGGCGGACATGGCGATGATATTCTTTTTTACGCTCGCTGTGCGCGGTGGATGGGAATTCACACGACTGGAGAATCCTTCCCGAAAGCTTTGGTGGGTTCTTTTTTACGGGGCGCTCGCGTTGGGTTTTTTGGCGAAAGGCCCTGAGGCGTGGCTGCCGTTTGGCGGGATTGTTCTCGCGCGCATCATCCGCCCGGATTCATTCCGGCTGCCGCGGGTTGCAACGATTGGCGGCTTGCTCTTGACCATCGCGCTTGTGGCCTGTTGGGGCGTTCCCGCTTTGATGCAGACTCACGGGCAGTTTTGGACTGTCGGCATTGGTGAACATGTCATTCATCGAAGTATCGGGGTGAATGATAGTCATGGTTTAAAAGGATGGGGCTATTTTGTGCTGGAATTGCCGCTCTGGTTTTTGACGTTTCTCGCCAGCTTTTTGCCTTGGACAATCCGTAAACCGGAAAGCCTCGAACCGTGGTTTCAAAGAATCGAGCAACGCGGGATCCTGTGGCGCGTCATTGCGTTCGTCTTGTGGGTTCTGTCGTGGCCGTTGCATTATCCGATTAAAATTTTGCGATGGTGGTCGCAACGCCTGCGCGATGACCTGGGCTGGTATTTGCTGATGCAATCGCTGATAGTTTTCGTCGTTTTTTCCCTCGTCAGGACCAAGCTGCCGCACTATACGATGCCGGCGTTTCCGTGTCTCGCGCTGTGGTTGGCGTTGCAGCTTCGTTCGGAGGCGGATTCCGTTGCCTGGTTTCAGAGGCGATTCATTGCCATGGTGATCATCATCCCGGTATTAATGCTGACATTGGCGATTAGTGCCAAAAGTCATACCGTCACGGAAAAGTTATGGCAGGCCGTGCGGTCTGACGTCCGTCCGGAAACCAGGGTTGGCTGTTTCGATTACGTCGAGCCGAGCTTGGTGTGGAAATTTCGAGGGATAATCACCAACACCGTTGTGTTGGGGGATGAAAAGGCGGCACAAGACTTCCTGACGAACCAACCGCCGTTCATCCTGGTCTTACCGACGCAGGACGTGGGGTCGCTGCCAAACACCAATGGATTGCGAATCGAGGTTCGTGGATTGGATATGGTTAGGTTTAGGCAAAGGGATTTGACGGCGATTGTGGTGCGTGATTCGTTGAAGCATTGAGCGTCTATTAGCAGAGCCCCGACCGCGAGGGAGTGGGGTTTGATGTCGGCTTGCTTACACCCGCCGCGGCTCGGTTGAAGTGCCCAAATTTCAATTGTCTTTGCAGAAACGAAGGGTGAAAACGCGATAGATGGTTTGATAGAATGTCCAGGATTTCCAATGAACAAGGTCTAATATCCCTCATACATTCTATGAACAAATCCTTTCTTTGCCGCGTAGCCGCGTGTGCCGCTGTTTTCTCTGGCCTGTGCGCCCCCGGCTTCGCTCAATTGCAATGGGCGGCGTATAACAAGACAGGGGGTCTGGTGACCAATAATGCCGGGGTTGGTGGCGACGCCACCTATGGCGGCAGCGTCAGTTTTACGGTGCCAGCGAGCACAGAATATGTTTTCGCCACGGAAAGCTTTGTGCCGCTGCAACTAACCAACGCCAGTGCCGCGCAGAAGATTGATTTTTCCATGAGCGCCAATGGCGGAATGTATCCAGCCGGCACAGGGCGAATAATGGGGATGGGTCTGCTGAACGACCCGGGCACACCCGGCAACGCGTTGGACGACCAGGGATTCTGGACTGATTTTAACACGGGCAATCCGGGTTTTGAGCTGTTTGACCGGCCAAACACAGTCACGACGTTCTTTCAATATGATAGCAGCCACAAGCTGGGTTCGGGCACGAGCAAAGTCGGTTATCCGACCAACAACGTCACGTTAGGAATGCAGTTTCAGCTCAACATGAACAGCAGCGCGACTTCCATCAGCATCGGGACCGGTACCGGCTCATTTTCAGCGGCGGGCGCCGCGATGACAAATGGGGCGGGTTCGGTGAACGAACTTGGATATTCATCGGCGGTGGCGCTTTCGACGTTGGCAGTAAGCAATTTCAATGAGTTTTGTTTCATGTTCGCCAATACGGCCACCACTAACGTCACCGTGACGTTGAGCGGCATCACGCTTGTCCCCGCAAATCCGGTCATCACGGCGGAACCGTTCAACACCGGCGGCAGCCCGGGAGGCAATTTTTCATTTACTGTGGCTTTGAACCCAGCCAGCGGCGCGCCGTTATCGTATCAGTGGTACCAGATTATCGGTTCGGTTACCAATGCCCTGACTGATTCCGCGACCGGCAATGGTTCGACCATCTCCGGCTCAGGCACTGCGACGATGACCGTTGAGAATGCTCAGGTGGCCGACAGTTCTGGCTTTTTTGTTGTGGTCACCAACGCCTACGGGGCCGCGACCAGTTCCGTGGCGACCCTGTTTGTTTCGGCCACGCCCACCGTGCCGGTCATCAATTTTGTTTCGCCGACAAATGCGTTGGTGATTGCCGGGAATGGCACGAACATCTTTGTGAGCACCTTTGCGGCGCCGACCCCGACCATATATTGGTACGATAACAACAGCAATCTGCTCCAGTCGGGTGCCGGCACGGAATTATCGCTGTCGGATTTGCAACTGACCAACGCGGGGATTTATACGGTTGTGTCCAGCAACAGCGCGGGTTCGGTGCTGACGAATTTTACGGTGAATGTGATTGAAACACCGGTCATTTCGAGCGCGCCGACGAATCTGTTGCTGAACGTGGGCGACCCGGCGAATTTTTCTGTGACAGCTTCCGGCGTGCCGCAGCCGACGTATCAATGGTATAAAAACGGCGTGGCGATTCCCGGCGCAACGGCTACAAACTACTCAATCGGAAGCGTCGTATTGACCAATATCGGGACGTATTCCGTCATTGTCAGCAACGCGGCCGGCACGGTTTCGGCCGCGGCCTATCTGGCGATCTATTCGAGCATGACCGGCACGCCGGCCGGGCCGGTGAACGGCGCGGCAAATGTTTGCGTGGACACGCTTCTAAAAATTACGTTCAGCCAGACGCCCAGCGTTGGCACGACGGGCAAAATCAACATCTACGATGCCTCGGCCCCCGGCACTCCGGTCGACACGCTTGACATGAGTGGAGGCAATCTTCAACTGCGAACGATAGGTGGCCTTAACATCAACGCCTACAATATTTTGATTAATGGCAATACGGCGGCGATTTATCCGCATGCCGGTGTTTTGACCACGGGCAAAACGTATTATGTGACGATAGATCCGGGAGTCATTTTGGATCCCAGTGGCGCTTATTTCACGGGCATTGCGAATTCGACGACGTGGGAATTCACGACCAAATCGACCGGGCCGGCTAATCCGGCTGACCTGGTGGTTGCGGCCAATGGCAGTGGAGATTTTTGCACGGTTCAGGGCGCCATTGATTCTGTTCCCGCAAACAACACCACGCCCACGACGATCAACGTAATGAACGGCACATACACTGAAATTGACCGCGTCAACGCGAAGAACAACATCACATTTATCGGTCAAAGCCGTCATCAGACCATCATAGCTTACGCCAATAACAACAATATTAACGCCAGCACAACGACCCGCCCGATGTTTGGCGTGAATAGCGCTAATGCCATCGCCATCGAAAACCTGACGCTGACGAACAGCACTGCCCTGGGCGGTTCGCAGGCTGAAGCGTTGCTGGTGAATCTGGCGAAACAGTTCATGCTGTTGGACTGCGATCTGGATAGTTACCAGGACACGTTGCTGGTGAATCAAAGCGGTGACCAGGCTTACATTCAGGACAGTTATATCCAGGGTAATACCGACTACATCTGGGGCAGCGGTACGCTGTACGCGACGAACACGATTCTGATGGATTTGACGAGCGGGAGTCATCTGACGCAGCCGCGGACGGCGCAATTCACGAACGGTTTTGCGTTTGTCAATTGCCGGATATTGGGAATCACGAACGGCACGATCAATTGCGACCTGGGCCGTGACGGCGGTTCCAGCGGTAACACACCCAATTATCCTTACGGCCAGGTTGCCTATATCAATTGCACAATGGATACGAACGTGGTCATTCCCGCCGGCTGGATCCTGGGCAGCGGCAGTTCGCAGGGGCCCGACACGGCGAATCTCCGGTTCTGGGAATATGAAAGCGTGGATACGAACGGTATATTGGTCCCGACCACGTCGCGTGTGGCGTGGGCAACTGAACTGAGCGGCGCGACTGCAACAAACGGCGTGCAAAACGTAACCAACTGGCTCTACGGCTGGCAGCCGGAACTGGCGCCACAGATATTCAGCCAGCCCACGAACGTAACGGTCGCGCTTGGCGGAACTGCGGTGTTTTCGGTGAACGCTGATGGAATTTCGTCACCGGTTTATCAATGGCTGCAAAATGGCACTAACGCGCCGTACGCGAGCGCGAACAGCGCGACGTTGGTCGTTTCCAACGCGGCGGCAAATGCGAATTATTCGGTGGTTGTGTCGAATGCCGCCGGTTCTGTGACGAGCAGCGTCGTCCAATTGACCGTGACGATTCCGCCCCCGGCGACGGTCAGCGGACTCAAGTTGCCGGCAAACGGGAATTTCCAATTTACAATATCAGGCGCCCAGGGGCAGGGTTATCGTGTTTGGGCTACGACGAATCTGTTGTTGTCGCCGGTTACCAGCACTTGGACACTGGTGACCAATAGTACATTTGGGTCGGCACCGGTTATTTTCAGCGATCCGGGAGCGGGGGCCGTTCCGCAACGGTACTATATTATTACGGAGCCGTAAGTCGTTCTCACATATCATTCAGATAGAGGGTGCGATTGCGCCAGAGATAGAGGGCGCCGGAGGTGGCCGTTAATATAACGGCCAGCCAGAGCATAATATCGGCGAGCGGAGGCAGCCATTTTTGAATGAATTGCTGTGATGCGAGCGGCCACTCCTGGCACGCGTCCAGAAGGAGCAGGGCGTTGATGGCGGCGATTTGCGAAACTGTTTTGTGTTTGCCGAAATTTTCCGAGGCCAAAACAATGCTTTTGGAAGCGGCGAGCAGCCTCATTCCGGTGATGGCAAACTCCCGGGCAACGATGATGATCACCATCCATGCGTAGACTGTTACCTGGGGGTGGGGATTCACGTGAGTGCTTTGGACAAAGGCGATGAACGCCGAGCACGTCAGGATTTTGTCGGCCAGCGAATCCATCAGAATGCCGAAGTTCGTGATGAGGCCGCGGCTGCGGGCGATTTTGCCGTCGAGAAAATCTGTGACGCCTGCGATATTGAACAACCCGAAGGCCAGGGTGTTGTGAAACGGAATGGGCGTGAAGAGCGCCCAAACAAATAGCACCGTCAAACCAAAGCGGGCGGACGTAAGCTTGTTTGGAAGGTTCATTAACAGCCTGATAAAAAAGGCAGCGCTTACGCTCCAAATTTATCGAACATTTTCGCGTTGGCCTGCATGAGTCGCATCAAATATTTTGATTCGAACACGCCCAGTGAGCCGAGGTTGGCGCCGGTCTCGGTAAAGCGGTCCAGTTTGTCCCAGCCACTCAGCGCCGAATGCAACAGGACCGGCTGCGGATGCCACGAATGACCCTTGAGCGCCACGGGCGTGGAATGGTCTCCGGTTATAACCAGCACGTCCGGCCTTTTCTTCAGCAAGATCGGCAGCGCGGCGTCGAAATCTTCGATGGCTTTTTTCTTCGCTGAAAAATTGCCGTCTTCGCCCGCTTTGTCCGTGTATTTATAATGAATAAAGAAGAAATCGAAATTGTTGTATTCGGCCAGGTAACGTTCGAACTGTTCGGCGATCGTCTGCGGTCTTTCGATTTTTTTCATGCCCACGAGCTGGGCCAGCCCCTTGTACATGGGATAAACCGCCAGGCACGCGGGCTTGAGCTTATAGCGCTCCTCGAATGACGGAATGTGAGGCTGGTGCGCGATGCCGCGCATGAGAAAGCCGTTAGCCGGCTTTTCCTTCGCCAAAACCGGAAGGGCAGCCTTGTAAAATTCAGCGATCAGCGCGGCCATTTTTTTCTGGCCGGCGTTGCCTTCATCGCGCGGATGCACAGCAGGCACCGGATATCCCTCACGATTCGGGTCCGCATCGCTCACCGGCCCTTCCAATCCCTGGCCGCGAAATACGACAACAAATCGGTGTTCCTTTCCGGCTTTGATCAGAACTTCAGTGTCACCGATTTTTCTTACTATGGCCGCGAGTTTGGCGCAGAGTTTTTCGCAGACATCGGTGGCGATTCGACCCGCGCGACGGTCGGTGACGATTCCCTTGCTGTCGAGCGTGCAAAAATTGGCGCGCGCGGCAACGTCGCCGGGTTTGAGTTCCAGGCCCAGTCCCAGCGCTTCAATGACACCGCGACCGACCTGGAATTCGAGGGGGTCGTACCCGAATAGGCCCAGGTGTCCGGGTCCGCTTCCCGGGGTGATTCCGGGCGCGACGGGAATCATGCGGCCCTGGGCGGAGTTTTTTGAAAGTGCGTCGAGATTCGGCGTATTGGCGGCTTCAAGCGGGGTCAAATAGTGCTGGTCGCGAGTGGCCAGGTCGCCCAGGCCGTCCATGACCAGCAGGGCGAGCTTGGCGCCGGTTTTCAGTGTCAGTTCAGAATAAAGTGTGTCTAAATGCATCCGGATAATTTTGCGGGCAATGAGCCAATTGTGCAATGATTTTGCATGGGCAGCAGAGCTGTGACCGTGAGGGAGCGGTCGTTCAAGCATGACACGGTTTCCGCTTGCTTACGCGCGCGGCCCTGTTTAGAACCATTTGACTATAATGTCCTCCCGACTTTCCTTCGGCAATGCGTTGATGCGCGCCCGTCCGGCGGCGAGGTGGCAGCGCCACTGGCGAGCGGCTTATGAAAGGCGAGGAGGCCCGTTTCATATTTTTTGTGTCTATGTCAGTAAACGTGTAGACGGTCGGGAAAACTGGTCGAAAAGGGTCACAAAAGACGCGGTTTTATTGGGGAGTTTGAGATTTTTGAGCTGGGAGCGGGCGTGTAAACGAAGAGGGCGTTTCAAGTGGGGGTGTGAACGTGGAATTTCTGACACGAATGGTCCGCGAGGGTAACATGGTCATAATTATTTCACCGCCATTCCCACTCGGTTCCAGTTGGACTTGAATTATTCAAAATTTGGCCGAAATTGCACTAATGGACAAGGTGGTG
Organism: Verrucomicrobiia bacterium; assembly: GCA_035933915.1. GTDB lineage: Bacteria > Verrucomicrobiota > Verrucomicrobiia > Limisphaerales > UBA11358 > UBA11358. Next base: position 7,958 of record DASYYL010000026.1, on the reverse strand, counting down.
GCATGTCAAACATGCGGGTTGGTGCAAGCGGTGGATGAAGTGTCGAAAGGCGCGGTCGTCAAGTGCGCACGATGCAACTTCCAGATTTTCCATCGCCGGGTGGACAGCCGCTCGCGCACCCTCGCTTTCACACTTGCGGCGGCCATTTTGTATTTTCCGTCCAATCTATATCCGATTGTTACGGCTGAATACCAGGGTCAGTTTACGCAAACGACAATTTTTCAGGGCATTCGGGCGCTTTGGAGCCATGGGCAATATTTTATTTGTTCCCTGGTTTTTTGTACGAGCATGCTGAGTCCCGCGTTGAAAATTTTGGGCCTTCTCTTCATCACCCTTACCCTGGACTGGAAGCAATTTCAAAAAACGCGGGCGTGGATGTATAAAATCATCCGGATTATTGATCCGTGGAACATGCTGGAAGTGTTCCTGCTGGCCATTTGCGTTTCGATGGTGGAAATGGGCGAAGTGGCCACGGTGAATCCGGGGCGCGGGGTGTTTTCCTTTGCGGCTGTGGTGGTGCTGACATTGTTCGCCACGTTCACTTTTGATCCCCGATTACTTTGGGACGCTCCTGCTGAAAGGAAACGTTATGAGTGAAGCCACAGCCGTGCCGAAAAAAAGAGTTATGAGTGAAACCATACATCATTTGCCGAAGGCAAAAATTCAAAAAGACGCGTTGTCCTGGTTCTTTTGGACGCTGCCGATTGCCGCCGCGGGACTGTGCGCCTGGTTCATATTGAACGATTTCGTCTTCGCCGGGCCGGCCATAACCGTCTATTTTCAGGACGCGCAGGGATTGCAGGAACAGAATTCGGTGATCAAATATCGCGGGATACCGGTCGGGCAGGTCCTGTCACTCAAACTTGCCGGAAAGGAACAAACAGTGGCGGTGAAGATAAGACTGGACCATTCGGCGGCGGACCTGGCGCGGACCGGATCGGTATTTTGGATTGTTCGGCCGCGGTTGAGTGTGGGGGCGGTGAGTGGATTACAAACCATCGTTTCAGGCAGCTACGTTGCGGTCCAGCCGGGAACTGGCCCCAAAACAAACGTGTTCACGGGTGTTGCCGTAGCGCCGGTGGTGGTGCCGCCGGGCGTGACGATTACGCTATTGGCGAATGACATGGACTCGCTCGAGGCCCAGTCCGGGATTTTTTACCGCGGTGTCCAGGTGGGCGAAGTGACGGGTGTTCACCTGGATCAAAACGCGCGTTTTGTGGTGGTGGAGGCGCTGATTCGACAGCAATACGCCCCGTTGGTGCGCGCGGATTCGCAATTCTGGAACGCCGGGGGCATCAACGCCCATGTGGGCCTTTTTACCGGATTGCAGATCAGCGCTGAATCGGCGTCGACACTGGTGAGCGGGGGCATCTCCTTTGCGACGCCTGAGAAATTTGGACAGGTGGCCACGAATGGCGCCGTTTTCTTTTTAAATGAAAAGCCCGATCCAAAATGGCAGTCGTGGAACCCCACGATTCCGCTTGCGGAGGTGATGCCCGAAGCGCCGAAGATAAAGACTTCAATTCCTCAAATCGATCCCCAAATAAGCGAATAATGGCGCAAAACATGCTTTTTCCGATTAAATGCTTGAAGCAAAGCCGGATAGGCAAAATGGATATAGTTTTCCGCCGTGGCTGCCTGTCGCGGCTTCGACGGTGATTATTGCCATGGTTGCGCTTGTGGCGGCCCGGAATGTGAAACATTTAAATGAGGCCGTTCAATGGCGCAGGCATTCGGCCGATGTCATTCTCAGCGAGCAGTCTTTTCAAAATAATCTCCTGGAAATTCAGAGCGGCATGCGCGGTTATGTGACGCTGGGCGATACCAACGCGCTCAATTCGTTTTACCGGAACGTGGCGGTCGAGCCCGCGGAAATATGGCAGCTCGGAGCGTACACGGTGGACAATCAGGTTCAGCACAAGCGAGTCGAAGCCTTGGCCAACGGCATGACTGCGCTGATTGCATTCGATAACAAGTCCATTGCCACGTATCGGCGGGAAGGAGCTGCCGGCGCGGCGAAACTGGATGAAACCGGCGAGGGGAGGGCGATTTATGTCAAAGTCAGGGGCATCCTGGACCGCTTTTCGGCCGAGGAACAGATGCTGTGGGCCACGCGGGACGGTTCTGAGCTAAGGCAGTATCATTACGCCGGGCAGCTCCTGATTGCCGGGTGCGGGCTGGCGGTCATCCTGGTGCTTTTGGCTCACTACCTGGCCAGCCGGGAGTTGCGGTTCCGGCTTAGTGCCGAGAGCCGGCTCAAACAAACCCTCCTTTTGCAAAATGCGATACTGGATTGCGCGGACTATGGGATTGTAGCCACCAATATGGAAGGCATCGTGAAAACATACAATCGCTCCGCTCAACGTTTATTGGGATATTCGGCTGACGAAGTGATTGGGAAAGTGACACCGATGATCTGGCGTGACCAGGCCGAAATTTGCCGGTTCGCCGAGGCCCTGTCGAATAAGGTTGGCGTTCCGGTCACCCCCACATTCGAAGCCGTTGTAAAAAAAGTGCAGCTCGAATCCGTGGACGAAGGCGAGTGGACGTTTATACGCAAGGACGGAACCCGCTTTCCGTGCATGCTCGTCGTGACCGCCCTGGGCAAGGATGGCGGGGACCAGAGCGGTTACATTGGAATATTTCGCGACATCAGCGAACGCAAAAAGCAGGAACAGGAGCGCGAAGAATTGATCGCGCAGCTCAAGAGCGCCCTGGCAGAGGTTAAGACGCTTTCGGGCATGATCCCGATTTGTGCCTGGTGCAAAAATGTGCGGTCGGACTCCGGTTATTGGCAATCCGTGGAACAATACGTCCGACATCATTCCGACGCCGATTTTTCGCATGGCGTCTGTCCCACCTGCGCCGCCCGGTTTAAAGACGACATTATTCGCGCCAACCAAAAGTCGGAGGCGCTCACAAAGGCTTGATTTTACCCAATCCGCCTTGATTTTCGGACCTATCCGGTAGATTTTTTCCGCCGAGTGAACCTTCTTTTGTTGCACGAGTTTCATCAAACCCTCGGAGCGCGATTTTCGGAGTTGAATGGGCGGGAAATCGTCGCCGATTACGGCGATGATTTGGCCGAATACCGCGCGTTGCGGGAATCTGCCGGTGTCCTGGATTTCAGTTTTCGCGGGCGGATCTGTTTGACGGGAAATGATCGCATTCGCTTTTTGCACGGCCAGATCACCAACGACGTCAAAAAGCTTCCGGCCGGCGAAGGTTGCTACGCTGCGCTTACCACCGCCAAAGGAAGGATGGAGAGCGACCTGAATGTCTTCAATCTGCCGGACGAACTGCTCCTGGACTTCGAGCCCGGCTTGACCGAAAGAATTTCCGGGCGACTCGAGAAATTCGTCGTGGCCGATGACGTGCAAATCGTGGATGCCGCGCCGCACTATGGCTTGCTGACGGTACTGGGACCAAAAGCGGCCGAAGTCGTAAGGTTGGTTGGATTATTGGGGAATGTGCCGGCGGCGGAATGTTTCATTGTCAAAGTTTCGGATGAGACGCTCGGAGAAATCTACCTGGCGACGCTGCGGCGTCTTGTCGGAGCCGGGTTCGACGTTTTTGTTCCCATTGAATCGCTGGGCGCCGTGGCGGACAAATTGATAGGGGCCGCGAAAAGCGTGGGCGGCCGTGTCTGCGGTTGGACCGCATTTGAAACGGCGCGAATCGAATCGGGCGTTCCGCGATTCGGCGCGGACATGGACGAAAGCAATTTGCCGATGGAATGTATCGAGAACCGCGCCGTGAGCTTCAGCAAGGGTTGTTATATCGGCCAGGAAGTTCTTAACCGGATTCATGCGATGGGCCATGTGACGAAGGAATTGCGCGGTTTGCGGCTGCCGGACGATGTGACAAAGTTGCCAAACAAGGGCGACAAGCTTGCGCATGATGGGAAAGAAACAGGCTGCGTCACGAGCGCGGTCAAATCGCCGATTCTTAATGCGAACATTGCCCTCGGCTATGTCCGCCGCGAGGCGAACAAAATCGGAACGGAACTGACGCTGCAGACATCGGATGGACCTTGTCCTGTAAAAATCGTGGAGTTGCCGTTTGTCAGCAAATGATCGCTTTTTGTTCCGCTGCCAATCCTCGCGTGCGGTGGCTGCGCCTGGTTTTGCTTGCCGCAACGCTGTCGGGGATGTTGTGTTGCATTCCGCTTTGGCTGGGCAATCGGTTGTTTCCGCTCGCTCCCATATTGCCGGGTTGGCTGATTTTGCCTTCGGAGTTGGGTCCTTTTTTGCTCGGTCTGGTACTGGCTTTGCTGGTTGCGGCCACCTGGCGATTTCGTCCCTGTGTTCTGTTCTTTTTGGCGGCAACTTTATATCTATTCGGCTGCGACCAGAATCGCGAGCAACCGTGGTTTTATATCTATTGGGTCATGCTGTCGCTGAACCTGTTGCCGGAGCCGGCGGCGCTGGCCGCGTGCCGGCTGGCATTTTTCCTCGTCTATTTTTGGGCAGGCGTCCAGAAATTGAACGGCACTTTCTTTGCCGAAGTGCCCGGATGGTTCGTTCAACCCGCCGTTGATTTGGGATTGCCGAATGCCATTGTCGCCGTAATGCGTGGCTTCGTATATTTGACGCCGTTTCTGGAGATTTTCGCGGCGATTGGCCTGTGGTTTGGAAAGACCCGCTGGTTCGCCATTGCGATCGCATTAATTTTACACCTGGGGGCGTTGTTGTTCCTGGGCCCCATCGGCCATGACGTAAACCGCGTGACGTGGCCATGGAACATCGCGATGATTGCTTTGCTCATCGTATTGTTTGCCGCAAAGGAACCCGGTTCCCTGGCCCAGGCAATACGCGAGTTGCGCCGTTCCTGGAGCGGCGCGCTGGTTGTCGGGTTGTACGGTTTTCTTCCCGTTTTAAGTTTCTTCGGCCTTTGGGACGCCTATCTTTCCTTCGCGCTATATTCGTATAATTTGCCCACGGCCGAAATCTATGTGTCCCGCTCCTTTCTAAGCCGCCTCCCTCCGGCGTTGGAGTCGTACGTCTACCCCGTGAAAAACTTCAATCCTGCGCTCCAGTTGCCTTATATGTTCGAATATTCCATATGGGCGCAGGGGGAAATCGGCGTCCCGCCATTGCCTGAACCGCGCGCCTTTCTCGTCGTGTTCCGGCATATCGCGGCTTACGGCGCCAAAGAAGATGATTGTTGGATGCTCCTTGAAACTCGCACGGGAAAAGTTTTGCTCTATCGCGCCGGAATTACCCATCCAACGGTCATTAGACAATAATGATTACAGTTGTTCCGCAATCGCCTCTACGAACGAATCAGTCCAATTTAGCTCCGCGGGACTCTTCAATTCCTTCGATCGTTTGAAGTCCGGCTCGAATAGTTCACGATCCAGTTGGGCGACTGTGTCCGGATCGGAATAGGCGATGTCCACTTCCTGTGAAACTCGCAGGCTCATTTTCTCCAGGTTGGCCGAGCCGACACACGCCCAGCCATCGTAAATCGCCGCTTTGACGTGCGTCATTCCCGGATAAATAAACACGCGGATACCGTTGCGAATCATTTCGTTGGCCATCACCATATCGCCCGTCTCCATAATGCCGACGTCGCATTCCGCGGGCAGAATCACGCGCACATCCACGCCGCGTTGCCGCGCCTGGATGAGGGCGCGGAGGATGGTGTTGTCATTAAAATAGGCGTTTTCGACGTAGATATAGCGTTTGGCGCGGCGGATGGCGGCGAGTTGCGCGTGATAAATCTGCATTTCGCCGGTCGCGGTGTGCAACACGCGGATGTCAATGCTGTCCGGCGGCGCGTTCCTGCGCGCATGCGATCGATCGAATATCGCGGCCCGGGCATAAGCAAAGTCGCCGAAAGGTCCGGCCAAAGCCCAGGTCTTCTCATAATCCTTCTCTAACTGTCCGACGACCGGCCCGGTCAGGCCCACCATCAAATCATGCCACTGATAGCGGTACAACCATCCGATATTCATGCCGCCGAGGTAAGCCTGTCGTCCGTCGATGATAAAATATTTTCGATGGTTGGTGGCCAGCCATGGGTCAGCGCCAGTTCGCACATGAACGCGCGAGCCGGCTGCAAGATAGGATTGAATATCCGCTGGAGCCTGGAAATCGGGAGGGACGTCCGATTCCGGGGCGCCCTCGGCAAAGAGCGAACCAATGTCGTCCATCAGCACGCGGACGCGCACGGACGCGGACCGTTGTTTGAGCACATCAGCCATCTTCACCGCGAAATTGTCCGTGCCGAAGATGTAAACCATGACGTCAACGCTATTCGTGGCCGTCTCGATGGATTGGACCAGCGACGGGAAGAACTGGCTCCCATCGACGAACAATTGGACGCGGCCTTTGTGCCGCCTGGCAGTGACGTCGCTGTCGAGCTCGCGTTCCCAGGCATCCATATCCATTTGCGGCCCCGTATAAAGCGGGGGCGGGTCGGGATCGCTGGCCGTTAATGAAAAGGAATTGAAAATTGTCACACCGGAACTGGCCAGGTGCCAAAGGCCGCAGCTCGTCAGGCTGACCGGATTTTTAACGGCCGTGATCAGGAGGCTTTTGATGAGCAGCGAATTCAGGACGCGCAGGGCAAACAACCTGGAGACCGCTATCGGCTGCGCTTCCGGATCGGCGGGAAAAGTCAGGAATACGACCAGATGCGCCCGGAGATCCACCAGCACAAAAGCGGGGTCCTGGCCGGTCAAAAATAGAAATTGGTCCTGATGCGGATCCATGGCGCTCGCGCTGGAAGCGAGCAAATTTACGGCTTCCTTCGAAAAATCGGCGTCGCTGAAAGTATGGTCCACAATGATGTCTGGAGGCTTGCTTTCCAGGTCCAGGACCTTCAGTTGCCCGGTTGTGTCCCTGAACAGGACTATTTCCATGTTCTGGGCCAGCAACAGCACGCCGTGACCGGGTTGTTTCGGCGCCAGGCCGGTGAAGACGGCTTGCAGAAGTGTTTTCCATTGCGCGGCGTCACGGATGACCAGCCGGTTCTTTTGGGCCACGACCAATTTCCGCTCCGCGTGTTTTTCTTTGTCGAAAGTCAGAACCGAAAATCTGCATTGATATTCGGGGTTGGCGTTTTCTGTTGAAGTCCACGTCGCATGAGCGAAGACGTGTTTATCCCGGAGTGGATAACGGAGATTGATGGTATTCCCCGCGCAATAAGCGGTGAAATTCGTGACGCTATTGGGCTCAATGTGCCTGACGTAACTCCTGCGCGAAACAGGCGTCGCGCAGCCCGTGAGAATCAGCAGGCCGGCCAGGCCGGCCAGCACAGGAGCAATCAGAAATTTCACGTCAATTCTTTAGCATACAGACACCGTGACCAGCGGCCAGGTTCAACTTCTGTCAAATCCGGCGGCTTATTTTGGCATTCCGGTCTGGCGCTCGGACAACGAGGATAAAACCGGCAGCCGGGCGGGAAATTTCCGATCCGCGGAACATTGCCGGGAATCGCCGAAAGGCGCTCCGCGCCGCCTTGCAATTTCGGCACGGAACTCATCAACGCTTTCGTATAGGGATGCAACGGACGCCGCAACAGCTCGCGCGCCGGCGCCATCTCAACCACCTGGCCGGCATACATCACGGCCACGCGATCGGCCATGTCGCCGACGATGCCGAGGTTATGGGTAATGAGCAAAATGGCCATGCCGAGCCGCTGCTTTAATTCCCGAAGCAAATCCAGAATCTGGGCCTGGATGGTGACGTCCAGGGCGGTGGTTGGTTCGTCGGCCACGAGCAGTCTCGGTTCGCTGGCCAGGGCCATGGCAATCATGACCCGCTGCTGCATTCCGCCGGACATCTCGAAGGGATAATTGCGAATGCGCGATTCCGGCGCCGGAATGCCCACGAGTTTCAGCAGGCGAATGACTTCGTCGTCGTTTGCTTTTTCCGGGCGATGCAGTTTGAGCGATTCCTTGATTTGGTTGCCCACGCGGAATACCGGATTCAACGCCGCTCCCGGTTCCT
>DASYYL010000018.1:0-35240 GCA_035933915.1 Verrucomicrobiia bacterium | reverse complement strand
TTACCGGAGTCGAGATCAATCGTCGTAACCTCATCACTGTGAACACAGTTATGAGACAACGATACAGACTCTATAAAAGAAAAAAAAGTGGCCGGTATTACATTCACGACGACGTAACGGGCAAGCAGGACAGCCTGCATACGAGCGACCGCGCCACCGCCGTTCGCTTGTTCCACTCGCGCCAGGAAGCCGAGCAGCAGCCCGCCGTGAATCTGCAAATTGCTCGTGCGTATCTCGCCGCCAGCGACCCGCAAATCGCCACCCGCGATTGGCAGCTTGTCATGAACGAGATGGTGAAGCTCAAAAAAGACGAAACGCAACGCCGCTGGCAGACCGCCATCAAAGACAAGGCGTTCGACTTGATCCGGCACCTACCGCTTCTGGAGACCCGGCCCGAACATTTTCTGCGCGTGCTGGAAGCCGGAAAAGTTTCAACCAATGTCTATCTGCGGCGCATCCACAACTTTGCTGTGGACATGACGTGGCTGCCGTGGCCCGTGCTGGCCAAGAAACGCTGGCCAGCGGTCGAGTTCAAAGAAAAGCGTGGCATCACGCTGGCCGAACATCTGGCCATCGTCGCCCGCGAACAAAATCCCGAACGCAAGGCGTTTTATCAACTGGCGTGGCACATGGGCGCGTCCCAATCCGACCTGGCTTTTCTTGAGGCGGAGAATGTGGATTGGGAAAATCATGTCATCAGCTACGCCCGGAAGAAGACCGGCACGATTGCCATCATGCGTTTCGATGAAGACGTGGCGGAAATCCTGCGAGACCTGCCGGGGAACGGCCCCCTGTTTCCGTATCTGCGGACGGTCCGCGCGGGCGACCGGGCGACCGAGTTTCACCAACGCTGCGTTGGCTTGGGCATCCAGGGCGTGTCCTTGCACAGCTACCGCTATGCGTGGGCGGAACGGGCGAAGACCGCCGGGTATCCCGAACAGTTTGCGATGGAAAATTTGGGGCAAAACAGCAAACCCGTCCACCGCGCCTATTCGCGCAAGGCCAAAGTGGAATTACCATCGCTGGGCGAATACGAACGGCGGCGTAAGCAGTTCGCCAATGGCGGCGGCATTGAACCCGTGGCGCAAGCGGTCATCGCATAAAGGAGGAGAACATGCAATCTTGGCAAATCAAAGCACTCGAACTGGAAAGGTTGGCGTTGGAACACCTTGATGGATTTATGCGCGCCCATGCGCTCTATTTTTTCATGGGAGCCATTTATCTCTTGCTGGCTCTTTTGGCATGGGTATTGAGCGGCGCATTGCGACCAAAGGGCGGGAAGCCCCTGCCCTATGTCCGGCCAGCAATTATTATTCAACTGCCAGGAACGCCACCACCGCCGCCACCGGAACCACCGTTTGACCCATTCCCGCCGGTGCGTGAGTGCGATTGCGAGCATGACCACGATGATTGGGCAGATTGATTCATCGGCGGCGGCACAACTCTGGCGGCGTGATTCATAAGCGCGAATCCGACGGTGACGCGGGCGCGGTCACAGGTGGAGGCGCGAAGCGCACGACCTTGACGGCGACCGCAAGCCGAATAATGGAGAGCGCCGTCACGCCGCACACGGTGGCTCCCGATGGCGCAATCATCGCCGAGGGCATTTTCCGCTACCGCGTAACGGACTCGCCGGCCTGTGTTCTCGTTGCCGCCGCATTTTGGCTGCCATTTAATTTCGCCAGCTTTGCCCGCTTTTGGGTGTTTTTCTTCCGCCAATGGCGATGAATGGCTGCCGCCACCCGGTCCTGCCAGGCCGGGTCCACCATGCGCTGAGCCAGCACGTCCCGCGAGTAAAGCTTGACGCAGTAACGCTTTGGTCGGCCTAACATTTCCAGCAAACCGTCGCGGGCCAGGGGGGCGATAATATGTCGAGGAAGGTGCAATACTTCGGCGACCTCTTCTTTTTTCATCCAAGGGCCGTATTTGTCCAGCGACTGCAATTTCAATGGTGAATCAGTATTCATACATTCTCCTTGGTTAAAGTGACGGTGAGGGCGGCAATGTGGGTTTTCAATGTGGTGGCGAACCGCCGATCCGCCGACTTCACAAACTTCAATTCGTATTTCTGAATTTCCTGCGCCAGCCGCTTGAGGCCGCTGCCCAGGACGACCACCTCGGCGCGCACAAAATGAATCCGCATCTTTTCCGGCGGCGCATCCGGTTCTTTTTCCAAGGCCGGGTTGGATGCTTTTTCCGCATACAAAAATTGCGCGTAAGGCAGCAGGTAGCTGACGCCGTCATCAGTAATTGCTTCCAGCGCGGCGATGGTGGAATCCCTTTCCAGGCAGGGATTATCAGTCGGGCTAGACACGGATGGATTGTCGAGGCTGTTCAGTGGGCTTGATTTCATGGCTGTTCCTTTCAGTTATTTCAGTTGAAATGGATTGGGCGATACGCTGACGGAACCGTTTCAGGAAATGATGGCCGCGCTGCAAAATGGTTTGGAGGAAGTCACGTTGCGGCATGGCTTCAATGGCCGCCAGCCGTGCGCTGGAATGAGTGACGTGCGAACGCAATAATTCCGTGTCATCGGTAAAAACCTGACAGTGTTCGCGGCCCCGCGAGATGCTGACGTAAAATTGTTCCTGACTCACGGCAGGCAGTGAACGCGACGAGGCGACGACCAGTACTTCATCCACGGTCTTGCCCTGGGCGGCATGGGACGTGACGGCGTAGCCATGCGTGAATGTGCGATAACTGGCAGGAATTACCCGGCCATCGGCCAATAAAACAGAATCCCCCTGAAATGCTTTGACCTCGACCAACTCACCATTGACGAATCGTTTTTGCCAGTTGGATTGCAGAAGCAATTTGTCTCCGGTAGCGACTTTCAATTTTCGTTTCTCCCCCACATCACAGACGATGCCCGCGCCTAATGGGAAAACATCTTTCGAACCATCGGCATGTTGAACTCTGAGCGAGTCGTTTTCCACGGCGACCACCGCCACCATTTCACCCTTTTCAAAACCATGTCCGCGCCGGTGAAAATGGATGGCCTTGCCGGGGCGGTATTGCCGCGCATCCCGTTTTTGCGCTTCCGTCCATGACAGGGAATCGAAAACTTCAAACTCCTTTTCTTCACCAGCCAGACGGCCAGTAGATTTTAATTTCGCCCGAATTTTCTCCGTCAAGGTTTCAATTTCATTCCAAGTGGGCGCGACCAGCAGCACGGATTTGTTGTCCGTCAATGTTTTCAAATAGGATTTTGCCGCCGAATCGTAAAGTGAGTCGCCTGAAAATTCGGCTATCGCGTCCATCCGTTCCAACTGCGCGAAGGCTTCATTTGTTCGTTTCTGCGCCGCCAGTTCCACCGCCTTGCGATATTCGGCTTTGCGTTGCCGCCGGATGGCCGTCAACTGGCCGGACTTGAAATCGGAATGCTGTTCCAATATACGCAACGCGTCACCACGAGGGACGGAACCGTGCTGGCCGGTGTCACCCGAAAGGACGATCCGGTAGTCTCTGGCTAGGTCAAACAGCCGCTTCATATCATCCATTCCCACCGCCCCGGCTTCATCCAGCACAATCATTTTGTCTTTGAGCGATGACGGCTTGGACAGCAACAAACTTTGCAGCGTGACCGCGTCGAATCCTTCCTTTCTTAACACCTCAGTTGCCGCCGCCGTCGGCGCACAGAACAAGGGTTCGATCTTCGCCTCCTTGCAGGCGGAGACCAGCTCGCGCAACGCCGTGGTTTTTCCCGTGCCGGCTAATCCCTTTAATCCTGTAATCCGGTCACTGGTTCGCAGGACATGATAAATCGCCCGGCGCTGATCTTCACCGAGCCAGTCGGCAGGCCGGTAGCCGGGGTGCAACGGCGCAACCGAATCGCAACCGGCATTGACCGTCTGAATCAAGTCCAGTTCCGTGGCCAAAATCTGTTTGGTCGAAAGCCCGCGTTCGGTTCTGACCAAATCCGGCAAATGTTTCACTGCCACTTTCAGGTTGACTAAATCCACCTGTCCCAGGCGATGCGACAACGCCACATTCAGCAGTTCATGCTCCGGCACGACCGATTTGCGCTCAAAGACATGAGCGACGGCATGGTTCAAGGAGGTATCTTCCGCCAAGGCAATGCGCGGCAGGCGGGTTGGATGAGCCGAGGCGCGAAGTGTTTCCAACGATTGCTGCTCATCGGCGGACAACTGCGCCAACTGCCGTTCTCTGACTTCCGCTGTGGAAATGCCTTTAATTTTCTTGGCCCGGCTCTGATGCACCGCCAGGGCGACGGCATTATTCGATAGTTTGCGTCCCAATTTTTCTTCCAATTCCTTGACCACCGCGTCCCGTTGCGCCGCGCGTTTGGAGAACCGTTTCAGCACGGCATCGCCTACGCCCTCGATTTCAAAACCATGTCGGGCCGGAACAATCCGATAGCCGATTTGTTGCACCCGTTTGGCCAGTTCATTCCGATACACCGCCGTGCCGTAACGAATCGCGTCATAAATGCCGCGCGCTTCCAGCGCCTTCCAGCAACGCTCCTCCTTGTCAAATGTTGCGTTGAACACCGTGAAATGCGTGTGCAGTTGCGGGTCCAGCGCGCGGGAACTGTCATGCACGAACGCCGCAGCCACCAGGTTGCCGGTGTTCCTATCCGTCCGGCTGCCTTGCTTCCGCACGCGCGCAGCGGCGAAGGTTTCCAATTCACGGAACGCGAGCTTGGCCGCTGCCTCATGCGCTTCAATCAATCGCTGGTCATCCAGCGCCACCGCCAGCACCGAAATGGATTTGGGAGCCGAGCAGGTGAAGTCATACATGACCCGCCGTTGACCTTCCGGCAGTTTCCGCTGCGTCAACCGTTCACCGGTTTCGGGATTGAGATTTTCACAGAGGGCGCAAAATTGCTCGCGGGTGACATTTTCCTTTAAGCCCAACCGTTCCGCGCCCGTGCCCATCCACTGGCCGGGACGAATTTCCCCGGCGGCGTAATAATCGTTCTGCGCCAGATGCTCGTCGAAATACTTCTCGGCATCCGCCAGATTTTTGTGCGCGAGGGCGGTGAACATAGGCCATTTCAATTCAGCCAAAGTGCCGCCGCCTTCATCCCCGCCCGATTTTGTTTGCTATTTTTCATGGGCAATTGACGAGTATGACAGAAATTTTCGATTACATTGTGCATGGACTGCACAACATTGAACCGGCAAAATCATGGTAAAACCCCAGATAAATCGCATTTTCAGGTAATGAATCCTTACCTTGACCTTGAAGGCCGAAAAATCTTCGGGCAATTGCTCTGACTTTTCGGTTTCCTTGACGCCAGCCAACGAGAGCCACGACCAGCGGCAAAATCTTTGCCTGCCCATTCCATGTTGGCGGGATTGCACCTTCGCCGCCGCCGCGCCGCCGGTCGCAAAATAGCCGTCCCGCAACGCCCCGCTTGAAACCGGCATTGGCCTGGGATTTTGGCCTTCGTTGACTTGTCGCTTTCATTGTCAATCGGCGAGTTTGGCAGAAAATTCCATTCGCCGAGGGACAAAATGGAACAAAGTTAAGCCGTCAAAACATGAGCAAAACACTTGATAAATCGCATGATTCGGGTAATAAATCCTTACCATGAAAGACAAGATGAAAGCTGATATTACGACGATGACCCTGACCTCTAAGCGCCAGGCGGTCTTTCCCCTGCTTTGGTGCCGCATGGTCGGGCTGGAGCATGGCGGCCCGGTGAACGCATTTAACCTGGGCAAAGACGGCTTGTTGATCCGACCCATCAAACCACCCGGAAAAGAAGTCATCGCCAGACTGTTGCAACAAACGCCCGTCGGCAGGCAGTCGCCCAAACAGGCGGAGGCCATTGTCAATGAAGCCTTGCGCCAGGTGCATAAATGAAGCTGGCAGTGATTGATCCGGGTGTTTTCGCGGCGGGCGTCTTCTGGCGTCACGAGCCACACTTGTGCCTCAAGGCGTGGCTGCACGGCCTGCTGACGCCGGTGGTGAGCGAGGACATTCTGGCCGAATACGAGGCGGTGTTGGAGCAGGTCGCACAGGAGCATCGTTTCACAACGGATACAGAGATTTGGTTGGATGCCTTGCGAGAGTCGGCCTTGTGGGTGGAATGGAATCCGAAAGGCAAAACGGTATGCCCTGAATTCAGGGATCAAATCCTCATTGACGCGGCCCTGACCGCCAAATGTCAGACGATTATTGCCCTTGACCGGAATTTGACCGAATTGGAGAAACCCTTCGGCATTGACATTCACACTCCACGCGAATGGCTGGAAACTCTCACCCCATCGCAGAGAAGACGGTTGCGTTAGGATGCCAGCGTCGCGCCCCCAAATATCGGAACTAATCCGTTAACAAAATATTTGCGAAGTTCAATCGGGCTGGCTATTTATGGTGATAAGAACCCGGCTATGCAAGGCTCAGTCGTCACAAAATTGAAATCTCCATCTCCGTCTCAACAGCATCGCCAGCCCTGGACAGAAACCGAAGACCGCTTATTGTTTTCAAGCGAAAAGTCAGACTCCCAATTGGCTCGTGAGATTGGAAGAACACCCAAAGCGGTATTGCACCGGCGCAGACTCAAAGGAATCCGCAAGCGTCCCACCAGCCGCCCCTGGACAAAGAAAGAACTGGATTTGCTCGGAACGATGCCGGACCACAAAGTCGCGGCCCTGACCGGACGCAGCCTTTCGGCGATTCAAACGCGGCGTATTACGGTCCTGGGGCTGCCCTGCGTCAGTGGCAAGTTTCGGGAATGGACACCCGAAGAAGACCAGCTTCTGGGCAAATATCCCGACGGCATTTTGGCCAAACGTTTCAATTGCGCTGCCGCCACCATCGCCATGCGGCGGCGACAGTTGAGTATTGCCGCCTATCACCCGGAAAATGCCCGGTATTGGACTGCCGCCGAGGAAAAATTGCTGGGCACGGATACCGACCCTCAAATTGCCCGCAAACTGGGGCGCTCGGTTAAATCCATCCTTCACCATCGTTCCAAGCTGGGCATTCCGGCACATCCGTTGGATCGCCAGGCCATCGCTCAACGCGCCCGGCGGACATGGGAGGAACGCAAACGCAAATTTGGGCATTGCGTGGTTGACCCGGAAGACAAACCCTGGACGTCCGGGCAGGACAAATTGCTGGGAACCCGCCCGGACGAGGTCATCGCCCGCAAATTGGGACGGTCAACCAATGCCGTGTCAACCCGCCGCCAACAGATGAAAATTCCGTTGTTTGGCCGGCAGTTCCAACCCTGGACACCGGAGGAAGACAAATTATTGGGAACACAGGCTGACGCCATTCTTGCCGGGCAACTGAAGCGTTCAGCTCTGGACGTGCGCTGGCGGCGGCGGACGTTGAACATTCAACCGTTTGCCGATGATGGAAGAAAACCCTGGATGGAGTCGGAACGACGACTTCTTGGAACCGCGACTGACAAGAGAATCGCGGAACGGCTGCGGCGCACACCACAAGCCGTGCGCTATGAACGTGTCCGGCTCAAAATTCGGGCCGTGATCGAGCAGGCATGGAAGCCAGAAGAAATGGCTTTGCTCGGAACGATGCGTGATGAAAGATTGGCCCGTAAGATTGGCCGGAATGTAAAGTCCGTTCAGGCGCAGCGAAATAAGCACGGCATTCCCTGTTTTAATCCCAGGCAAAAGTTTTGGCGCCCGGAGGACGATAAGATTTTGGGCACCCGGCCCGATGAACAAATTGCCGCGCTTCTTGGCAGAAGCACCTATGCAACAGCCACCCGCCGCCGAAATAAAGGCATCCCCATGTTTCAGTCAAACAACCGCAGGTAATTCAAGGCCAGGAACCATCGGAAAAAATTGCCAAAGACTTCCGAGCTTTTACTCCTGTCGCTATCCCGCTTCACCCCGCCACCCTTTCAGCGGGACGCTCCGCTCGCAAAACATCGCAAGACTTTGGCTTGGGAGGGCGGGCGAGGCGAAACGGACTCTCTTCCAGGCATTCAGAAATCCGCTTCCCCTCGCTTGATCCGCCCTTGCAAAAAATTTCGCAAGTCTCCGTTTGAAATCAATTCATTTCCCGCCGAGAATGGCATCCTTGGCCGCTTTGGCCACGCGAAATTTCACCACTTTCTTCGCCTTGATTTGAATGGTTTCACCAGTGGCCGGATTACGGCCAATACGAGCGGCACGATTGACCAAAACCAGCTTGCCCAAGCCGGGAATGGTGAACGAATCCTTGGCGTGCTTGTAAGCCAGGGCGGCAAGGTGTTCAAGAATCCCAACAGCTTGCGTTTTAGTGAGGCTGTTCTTTTCAGCGATTTCAGCCGCGATTTGGGATTTAGTCAAAGCTTTTGCCATAAATTGATCGATTCTTTGTGTTAATGCTTAAGGGCCTATTAAAGCACTTCAAGAAGCAACAACCAAGAAAAAACGCGTTCCCCGCCGTCACGCTGAAAATGGCATTTCTTCTGCTTGTTGTGATGCAGCTTGATAATGTCAGAACAGGCTGAATATCTAACGGCGCTGCAAACTGCGATACGGTTACTCGTTACTACTTTCATGCCGGGCTTTTTGCCGGAAATTCTCACCTCCGAGGTGTAGGTGATACACGAAATGTGCCTGACTGATAAATGTCTCATTCGTTAGGCATATGGCACCCTATGATGATCCCCTAAAATGAGATTCCAAAGTGTTGGGTTTGGGCTTTCAAAAGGCATGAGTAATGCTTATTAAAATGAAATATGGCTTATAAATCACCTGTTTTACGATGACTCCAGCACGATTCAAAATGCTTGTTTTGGCGGCAATTCTCGTTTCTGCCGCCGGCGCGTTTATTTTCGATGTGATCACTCCGGCGGGACTTTCCGACTGGGTTTGGTACGTCATTCCTTTGTTATTGTCCCTCTCTGTCGGCGGCCGGTTTTTCAGTTATTTGCTCGCTGCCGTTTTCTCCGTTTTGATATTGATGGGATGGCGCCTCTCGCCGCCCGGGATTGACCCTGGCGTGGCGCTTGTCAGCCGTGGCATGGGTATCGCGATGTTGTGGTTGATGGCGGTGTTGATTTCCCAGCGCAAAAGGGTGGAGGGAATCCACTTTCGCACCCAACGCGCTTTGGAAACCCTCAGCGAATGCAATCAAGCCCTAGTACGCGCCACGACAGAGCCTGCGTTGTTGCAGGAGATTTGCCGCGTGATCGTCAAGGAAAGCGGTTATCGATTTGCCTGGGTAGGCTTCGCAAGTGATGACGAACAAAAGATTGTCCAACCCGTCGCCCATGCCGGCTATGAGGAAGGCTACCTCGAAAAGTTAAACCTCATCTGGGCTGACACCGAACGGGGATGCGGTCCCACTGGCAGCGCCATCCGCACGGGTCAACCAGCAGTGTGTCGCGACTCTAGAACCGATCAGGCAGTCGTACCATGGCGCAACAAAGTAATTAAACGCGGCTACATCTCCGCGATTGCCCTACCCCTGCTGGCTGAAGGAAAAGCGTTTGGCGCACTGAACATTTACTCCTCCGATGCGGATGTCTTTGATGCCAGAGAGGTGAAATTGCTGACGGAACTGGCCGATGACTTGGCCTATGGGCTTCAAGTCTTGCGCGCCCGCACTAAACACCAGCAGACCGAAGAGACGCTGGCCGCCGAGCGGGCGCTTATGCGCACCCTCATTGATAACCTGCCCGATTGCATCTACGCCAAGGACGCGGCCGGCCGGAAAATCCTGGCCAATCCGGCTGACCTGAAAAACCTCCGTTGCAAAACTGAGGCTGAAGCTATCGGCAAAACCGATTACGATCTCTTTCCAAAGGACATTGCCGAAAAATTCCACGCCGACGACCAGAAGGTGATTCAGGGCCAGCCGGTCATCAACCGGGAGGAATATGTCTTGAGTGAATCGGGTGAAAAACGCTGGTTGATGACCAGCAAGCTGCCGCTGCGCGATCAAAGCGGAAAGATTGTCGGGCTGGTGGGCATTGGCCGCGATATTACTGAACGCAGGCAAGCGGAGCAGAACATTGCCAATGAACGGGCGCTCTTGCGCACGATCATTAGCAACTCACCGGATGCCATTTATATCAAAGACATCACCGGGCGCAAAACGATGGCCAACCCCGCCGAATTGAAGAACATGGGATGCGAGACTGAAGCTGAAGCGTTGGGCAAAAGCGATTTCGAAATTTATCCCCGGGATTTGGCTTCGGGATATTTTGCCGACGATCAGGCGGTGATTCAAACCGGCAAGCCGGTCATCAACCGCGAGGAAAAAGTGGTCAGTCCCAACGGTGAAGTCCGGTGGATTCTTAGCTCAAAAATTCCCTTGCAAGACGCGCACGGCAAAATTGTCGGCCTCGTCGGCATGGGGCACGATATTACGGAACGCAAGCGGACAGAGGAGCACATCCGAGACCAAGCGCGATTATTGGACTTGGCCCCGGAAGCCATCCTGGTGCGTAATTTGGAAGACGGCGTCCTGTATTGGAACAAGAGTGCCGAACGGATTTACGGTTGGACCGCTGAAGAAGCCATCGGACAGAAGGTGAGACGGCTTTTGTACAAAGACATATCCAATGGCGCTAAATACGAGCAAGCGTGGAAAGCGGTTTTGGAAGAGGGCGACTGGCATGGTGAATTTACCGTCCAGACCAAAAGCGGGCAGGAAATGATCGAAGAAACACGCTGGACCCTGGTTCGCGACCCACAGGGAATTCCTCAGTCAATTCTCACAATAAGCGCCGACATTACCGAGAAGAAAAAGCTTGAAACCCAACTCTTCCGCTCTCAACGCATGAAAAGTCTTGGCACCCTGGCGGGCGGAATCGCGCACGACCTCAACAACGTGCTAACACCACTCCTTATCTCGATCCAGTTATTAAGGGAAAAGATCACTGATGCCGACGGGGGAAAAATGTTGGACTCTTTGGAGGCCAACGCTCTGCGTGGCGCGGGTCTTGTTAAACAGGTGTTGGCATTCGGGCGCGGGGTGGAAGGCGAACGTGTTTCAGTCAACCCTAGAGACGTTGCCCGCGAGATCATACAAATCATCCTCGAAACCTTCCCCAAATCTCTGGAGCATGAATTTCACTCACCGGCCAATCTCTGGACCATTACCGGTGACCCAACGCAACTTCACCAGGTCCTGTTGAACCTCTGTATCAACGCGCGCGATGCCATGCCTGCCGGCGGCAAACTGTCCATTCAGATGGAAAATGTGGTGTTTGACGAAATTTCTGCCAGAACGAATCTGGAAGCCAGACCAGGCCCGTATGTTTGCATCAAAGTGGCAGACACCGGCGCGGGAATTCCGAAGGAAATACGGGATAGAATTTTTGATCCTTTCTTTACCACCAAGGAACCAGGCAAGGGCACCGGGCTGGGTTTGTCCACGACACTGGCCATTGTCAAGAGCCACGGCGGTTTCATCCAATGTTACAGCGAAGTGGGCAGAGGCAGTACTTTCATGATTTATCTTCCGGCCAACACCGCCCCCGTTGCGACTGAAAATCCGGCGGTGGAAACACTCGAACTGCCGCGAGGCCACGACGAACTGGTGCTGGTCGTGGATGACGAAGAACCGATCCGCGAAATGGCGCAGAGGACATTGGAGCGATATGGCTACCGTGTCCTGTTGGCAGCCCAAGGGGCCGAGGCCGTTTCACTTTATAAACCACGCCAGAACGAAATTGATGTGGTGGTCACTGACATGATCATGCCCGTCATGGATGGGTTTGAGACCATCAGGGCGCTCAAAACCGTGAATCCCGATGTCAGGATCATTGGGTCAAGTGGCCTGGCTTCTCGCAATGGCCTGGCCAAGGCAAAGGACGCCGGTGTCCGGCATTTCCTCTCCAAACCTTATACCGCTGAAACCATGCTTCGCACGCTGCATGAAGTTCTAAATGCAACGTAATGGCCTTCCTAAACAAAAATCAGGTCCCAACTGGACCGTATCACAACCAAGTTTCTCGGCGTTTTGACTGGCCGGCTTGTCTCCAGGTATTCGGCAACCGGCCAGACAAATCGCCGTATCCTACCGCACCTATGCGACGGCGCACTCAACGGGCATTTCTAAAACCCGTTCCACTCCGTGCGCGGGTTGCGAAAGGTTCTCACCCAACCGCTTCGTTCCACTTCCGGTTTCAGAAACGCCCGTTCAGTGCCGATTCATTTGATTTACACCGATTACTCAACCTCTTCGACCAAAGAATCAACAAATGCCACAAAATGAGTATAGATGGCACACCAAGGCCGAACCCTAAAGCGTTCCTTTTCACTCTGCCAATCAGATCATGTTTGCCACCCCATTTCCTAACAAGGACCTTGCCAAAAGGCCCAATCGTTTCATCTGGATTGGAGAATTCTGCATGATTTTTTAATTCTCATGCCTGGAGTCTGACAGGGCAGGTAGGACAACGGCTGTCCATGTATTAACAATTGTCAATAAATTCTGACATTTGTGATGAATCGCCGTTGCAAATTATAATGCCTAAACGCTCACCGCTCTTGCTTACGGCCTGTAGTTACAAACATCGAACAAATTCTTCATGCAAAGCCGCTCGCAGATAAATACGGTCCAAGCCTCATTTCACCAACTGTTGATAAAGTGCCTCAAAGCATTCGCTGCCTCGCGACAGAATCTCCTCATCACTCAACCCGATTTTAGCCCAACCTTTCAGCACCCGATCAATGCCTACACATTCGATGGTCTGAAATTTCCCGTCTTCCAGGTCGGCGTCATGCACCATCCCGGCGATTTTCAAAACGGTTTTGTCGGCAATGCCAAAGCGCTTTACCAGGGTTTCGAACGTGCAGTCGTCGCCATGGTGGGAAAACTCCACTTCAAACATATCGTAGGGAATGGCGTCGCGATGTTTCGCCGGGTCAGTGTTGAAAATAAACCCGGCCTTAGGGTCAATGAACTTGCGAATGAGCCAGGCCGAACCCACGCGGTCAATTTCAGGCCGTGGTCGCGTGAGCCACGCTTTACCGAGAAACCTCTTTGCGGCCAGCGGCGGCGAGATTTTGGGGTTGGCGTTCCCCAGGCTGGCAGCACGCTTCAGGAGCATTTGTGCATCCTGTGCCCGCGGGCAGTCGAAGAAATCAATCTTGCGAATGTCCTCAAACTGGCGGGTCAATTTTTCCAAGTCTGCCGCGAACGCTTCCTTGAAGCGTTTTTTGCTTTGAGCAATCAATTCGTTGAGTGCAACCAGCAACGCGGCGTAATCCGCAGCTCTTATCTCATTGAACTGGCGAACGATATCTTCACTGCCCAGCCCTTCAATCTCGGTGACGTGGATGATGGTGGCTTCGCCGCCGCCGTCGCGGACTTGTTGTGCCATCCATTGCAACCGCTCATGATGCTCCGCTTTGTCGGGCAGCAGATAGGCGGAGGTTTTTAACGGGAGTGCCCCGCATTTTTTCAACTGCCGCCAAAGATGAACACGGGTCGCCCCCTTCTTGGTGGGTAATCCGTATAACAACAGCAGCCACTTGTCTGAAAATGTCACAGTCGTGAGTCTAGCGAATGCAATAGATATTTCAACTTGAAATATATGGACATAAACGCAAGCATGGATGTCGTGAAACCTCTAATTCGATCCGCCTGCCGCTTGGCCGGCCTCATTGCTTTACTTTGCCTTTCCGCGCAAGCGCAGCAGGCAGCCCCGCCGCTCGTGCTGGAAAAAACCATCCCCTTGGAGAAAGTCGAGGGTCGCATTGATCACCTGGCTGTTGACGTGGCGGGACAAAGGTTGTTTGTCGCCGGGCTTGGGAACAACACCGTTGAGGTCGTGGACTTGAAAGCCGGAAAAGAGATCGAAAGCCTGCCCGGCTTCGCCGAACCTCAGGGAATTGTTTATGTCCCTGAATTTGACCGGCTCTTTGTGGCCAATGGCGCGGATGGAACCTGCCGGATACTCGACGGCCATTCCTTCAAAACTATCAGCACGGTTGAGGCTGGTGATGATGCCGACAACGTTCGTTATGATCAAGCCGTCAAAAAAGTCTATGTCGGCTATGGGAGCGGTGCCCTCGGCGTCTTCGACGCAAAAACCGGTGCAAAGGTCACAGACATCAAGTTGGCCGGCCATCCGGAATCCTTTTGCATGGAGACGGGCGGGCCAGATTTGTTTGTCGATGTCCCATTGGCCGGGCAAATCGTGGTAGTGAACCGTGAGAAAGAATCAGTTATTTACACATGGCCGCTCACGGAAGCGAAGTCCAACTTTCCCTTGTTTTTGGACGAGGCAAATCATCGGCTCTTTGTGGGCTGCCGCAGTCCGGCCAAAGTGTTAATTTACGATTCGACTTCCGGCCGGGTGGTAAACAGTGTCAGCATTTCCGGTGACACCGATGATTTGTTTTACGATGCCCGCAATAAGCTTTTGTATGTGTCCTGCGGCGGCGGGAGCATTGAAGTCATCAAACAGAACGATGCGGACAATTATCAGAAGTTGAAATCCATTTCCACCGCGCCAGGTGCCCGCACCTCCCTTTTCGTTCCTGAACTGAATCTTTTCTGCGTGGCTGTGCCGCAGCGTGGAAGTCAGCCAGCCGAAATCCGCGTCTTCCATTCGCAGCCGTAGATGACGACATGAACAATTCCGGGAAATCCGCCGCCGTCCCTGATTCCCGCTCTTTCAAAAGAAGGGCGATTCGGATCGTCGTTGTCCTTGGAGTTCTATGCGTTCTGGCAATGGGCGGTTTCTATCATTACATCGTTTCGGGAGGCTTGAGAGCCCGTCAAACGCCGCCGCCCCTCGAAACATTCGTGGCCCAGGGCCTTGTGGAACTGAGTATTCCCAACGAAGCAAAGGTGCTCAAAAACCCGCTCAATCCGAGTGCTGATGGAGAGGACGTGGCCGCCGGACGCGAGTTATATCAGAAAAGCTGCTTGATTTGCCACGGTTATGATGGGAGCGGTAAAACTGCCGCCGGCGGTGGAATGTATCCGCCACCGCTTGATCTGCGCCGGCTCGCACTCGTCAAGCGAAAGCGGACGGACGGCGAACTATTTTATTTCATCCGCAATGGCGTGCGCAATACCGGAATGCCCGGCTGGCAACTGCCGGACCAACAAATCTGGCAACTCATAACTTACGTCCGTAATCTTCCCGAGACCGCCAGCCCGGAAGGACAACCGGCCACAGGCTCAATGGCACCCGCTGTGGTAGCGCATTATGTTGGTTCGTCCGCATGTCAACCGTGTCACAACAGCGTTTACGAGCGGTGGCGCAAAACTCCAATGGCCAATGTCGTGCGCGACCCGCGGGAACATCCTGACGCCATCATTCCCGACCTTTCAAAAAGGGATCCACTCGTTAATTTTACGGTACAAGACATCGCCCTGGTTTACGGCAGCATCTGGAAACAACGGTATTTCAAGAAAGTGGGCGACGATTATTTTCCCATCCCAGCGCAATGGGACATCACGCACAAGGTGTGGCGACCCTATGTGGCCAAGGACGACTGGTGGGTTCCATACTATCCGGCGGATAATTTTAAACGGCCCACAAGCGCCCTCTGCGATGGCTGCCACTCCGTAAATTATGACATCAAAACCAAGCACGTGACGGAATGGAATGTTGGTTGCGAGCGATGTCACGGTCCCGGCAGCGAGCATGTGGCGCACCCGACCAGCTCCAACATTGTGAATCCAATCCGTCAAGGTTACGTGGCGGCCAGCGACGTCTGCATCCAATGTCATTCGCAAGGCCGCCCGTTAGAAAATCCGATTGAAGGAAAATACTATGACTGGCCCGTCGGCTACGACGTGACGCGGAAACTGAGCGATTTCTGGAAGCTGGAAGATCACAAACTTGGTGAAACCACATTCACTCATTTCGCGGATGGCACCGCTCACAAGAATCGCATGCAGGGCAACGATTTTGTCACGAGCCTGATGTACACCCATGGGGTAGCCTGTTCAACGTGCCATGACGTTCATGGCACGGAATACAAAGCGAATCTGCGGAAGCCAGCGCAGGTTCTATGCCTTGATTGCCATGGCCCGAACTCACCCAACGGGCCGCACGCCCCCACGCTGGAGGCTCATACCCATCACAAATCTGACAGTCCCGGCAGCGATTGCATAGCGTGTCATATGCCGAAAATTGCCCAAACCATCGCAGATGTGAACGTCCGCAGCCATACCTTTCGTTTTGTCAGCCCGGCCATGGCCGATGGGTTGCACATTCCGAACGCCTGCAATTTATGCCATACGGATAAATCAACGGCTTGGGCAACAACGGCCCTAAAAACATGGACAGATCGCTCCCCGTGGCGGATTGCGCAATAGTGGACCCACGAAATCAGTTTTCGAGGCCTCTGGAAAAGGCCGTTTGATTGATTTGGTATGATGCCAATGTTACTTATCAAAGGGAAATCTGCTTGGAAACCGGCCAGACAAATCGCCGCATCGAACCGAACCTATCCAGCGGCGAACTCAACGGGCATTTCTAAAATCCCGCGACTCCACAAAAATGTTCCGCCGCTCCGATTTCAGAAATTCCCGTTCAGTGCGATTGGCTGCACGCAATCCTGAAATGATAAATCAGCCGGCAAAGTTGACTTCATTTACGGCGAAGAAAATCCTATCTCAATGCCAAAGAAAAAACCGAAACGCGATCCAGAATGGGCCAAAATCAAGAATGCCTGTCGGCTGAATATGGCAGACCTTCGCATGGCCAAAGAATTGGGCATATCACCCGGATGCCTGATGAAAAACAAGCCCAGCCCAAGTCAGCCGCGGAAACAGCCGGTGAAAGAATGGATTGGCGAGTTATACGAAAAACATTTTGGCCGGAAACCATCCGCGCTAGATGTGAACCGTCAACCGGACGAACCAAGCCAAAAATGAAGACCAATTCCGTCTGGCACATAACCATCACCGCCACCAGCCGAAAAACTATACGTTCACTGAAGGGGTAAATTGCATGGCAAACGGAAGCCCGTCTGAATAATTTTTTCGAGACACCATCTCCTAACGAAATCGTTAGGGGAAAAACGCGGCCAGAAATCAAGCGGCAAAAAGTAATAAGAAGCGGCAACAAATTTGCCGCTATTTGCCGCATCCGCTCTCAAAAATTTGCCGCTTCTTGCCGCAATTTGCCGCTCCACCTGACACGGTTTCATCGCAATTTAACTTTCAACTACTCCTGACACTGGTATTTCGCGGTTGAGTTATTCTGTCCGTGATGACCGATCCGGTTCAACCAAAACGTGGCGGCAAACCATTCCAGAGCATCCTGGAACCGCATTTTGATTTCATCCACCAACTGCGCCAGCGGCGCAAGACGTGGCGGGAAATTGCCGATCTTCTGTTCACCGAGAAAGGCATCCGCGTCACATTCTATGCGCCCTACCGTTTTTACCGGCGCAAATTAAAACGCACCTCCAAAACGCATTGGGAAAGCGAAGCGGCAACGGCACGGCCCGCCACGGTGAATTCATCAATACCAACAAAGACAACAACCGAAACAGACAATCCATATCGGTTCAACAACCTCGAAATATGAAAACAACGAAACATCGCCTGATTCTGCCCATGCAGGCCAAAGGAAACATGGGCAAAAGCATCGAAGCCGCCGCCCGCGCGTGCTGGCTCAACCAACGTGGCATCCCTTGGCAGGGATTTGATCTGGACGGCGACAACCGCACCCTGTCCCGGTTGTTCCCAAGCCAGGTCAAACTCATGCCGCTAAACGGGCAGACCGAAGACTTGGACGAACTCATTTTGATTCTGCGAAAGACCACCGCCCAACCTGTCACCCTCATTGACCCCCGGGCGCATTTGGACGGCCAGTTAATGAAGGCGCTTTCGGCTACGCATTTCTTTGACATCGCCAGCGCGCAAAACATCGGCATCACGCTCATGGTGTTTCCCCTTGACGATCTGGACGTGATGACCAACCTCGCTGCCGTCTGCCAGTTCTGCGGCAGGCAGGTGGATTATGTCATCGTCCGCAATCCGGCACGGGCGTCCAAAAACCGGATGTTCGACAACAGCCCGCTGGAAAAGGAATTGTTCGACTGCGGCGCAGTCACCATCACCGTGCCGGTGCTGTCGGAATTTGTGAAGCTCCGGCTCGCCAAGCTGGAGGCTGACCACCAGCGCGGCATTCCGTTCAACGAAGCCATCGGCAATGACTCGCTTGGCCTCGACATCATGGCGCGGGGCGTGTTGCAGGACTGGCTTTCCACCATGTTCAATCAATACGACCAGATTGCCGCCAAGCTTCTGCCTGCGGTCGAGGCCGCCACCATCAAACCCAAAATCATACCGCCCATAGGCGAACCATTGTCCACCAAACGCGGCGCAAAAGTGAATCTCTCGAATTGAAAGGAGGCGTTATGGCCGAATCAGATTTATTTGAAGAAATGCTCGCCACCTATCCCGCCGAAAAGCGGGAACTGGCACGCGCGGTTTATCATCGCTTCGCCGAGGGTGACAGCACGCAGTTTTTTAGTCAGCTATTTCTCCTGCTGGACGTGTATGCCCATTACGCCGAACGTATCCCTGCCCGGATGATTTCAGCCAACGCCGATTCGCTGGCGACGATTGAGGAAATCCGGGGCGAAGTGGCGCACATCGCCAAGACGATTGAAACCCGCGATGCCAGCATCACCAACCATGCGGACAAGACCGACGAGCTTTGCCGTGTCACACTGGCCAAATGTAACGAGACCATCGCCGCGATTGAGACGACCGTGAAAAATCTCGGCGCACAGGTGGACACCAAGGCCATCGCGCAGGAAGTTAATTCTGCGCTGGAATCCGGCATCAAGGAAGGCATCATCGCGCCCTTTGTCAGACAGACGGAAAGTTTGGTGCTATACGTTTTCCCCACGCTGAAATCGATTCGGGAATCCGCCGAAGCCGCCAAGTCCGAATGGACAAAACGAATCTGGCGGAACGCCTGGGTGAACAGCCTGTTATGGAGTGTCACCTTCGCGCTGCTGGCCATCTTCATCACCTGCGAAGCCATCGAAAAACATTGTGAGCAAAAATTGGTAGGGCAAATCGCCGACATGGCCCAGGTGATGAAATTCAATCAGGCGGCGTTTCAAAAACTGGCGATTGCCCAGGTGCCCATCCAAGTGCTGCCGACGCCAAATGACGGCTTGGACAGCTCACCGGGATTTGTGCTGGTGATTGAAGGGGCTTACGCCGCGGATATGCGCCAGGTCAACGGACAAAACGACGGCTGCATTTTCTTCCGCAGCAGTGTCCCGGAAAAACAAATCCGGCATTTGCAGCCGGACGGCGAAAATCAGGCGCAAGCGACCAACACCCCGGCAAAATAATTTGCCACAAGGTTTCCACGCACGACACTATGGCTGGAAAACCTCCCGTTTTTAAGAGCGCAGTCGCGCCGACAACGCCGCGCGCGAATCCGATTTCGATTATATGTCGCCGGTCGGTTCGTCAAGGTTGCTGCCCCGCTCCCCTCATCTCCACCTTTGACCAACCGCCCGGCTCCGGGGATGGCTTTGTAGGATTCGCGCGTGGGAATTTGTTCGCAGAAAAGGAATCACAGGTCACCCACAATATCGTGCAGATGCACTTTCAACACCCGTGCGATTCGCAACAAAACATCCACTGTCGGCACTCTGAAACCGCGCTCGATTTGCCCCATGTAAACGGGGTTGATGTCAACCCGTTCGGCCAGTTTTTCTTGCGTCAAACCAGCGAGCTTGCGGTATTTGCGAATACCGCTGCCCAGGAGCTTGCGATCTTTTTTGGTGACCACGATTGGCTATTAAGCCAACCAGCGCACCGCCAAATTGCACAGATTCTATTAGCTATCATTTTGCGCTTGCATTCGGGGCGGAAAAATTCGAGAAATGTCCGGAATGAATCAGCGGACCACAGCGCGAAGACAAACCGCCGCCGGAGCGACCGCGCCTGGCACGCGACAATCACAGTCCATCCACCAGGTCACGGACGCAAACGCCGAGAGCCTTGGCGATTTTCAACATGGAGGTCAACGAGGCTTCCATGTTGCCGCGTTCAACTTCGCCAATAAAATTATGATGCAGGTCCGCCTTTTCCGCCAGTTTCTCCTGAGTAAGGCCAGCCTGCTTGCGGTAGCTGCGAATTTTATCGCCCAACACCCGCCGATGATATGGTTTGGATGGCATCCCTTATCATCAAAACAGGAAGTGCGCGGACCATACACACATTATACTGTGTTTTGTGCTTGCATTCTGTTTGAGAAGGATTTACAACCGTTCTGGCGAGTATGAAACCGGATGTTATCGTGCAAGCAGGTCAGCACACTATGTTATTTCAGTCTCAAAACCGCCGAACGTCAGAATGGCTGCATCGGTGCTACGGTTCGGCCACGGAAAAGGCCAGCGGCCATACCGAATTTCGGGTGCATCCGAGTCGCAGTAAACGCATCATCGAGGAAATGAAAGCCGCAGGCTTCGAGGTTGCGGCTTCGTAACTCAAAGACGATATGGCCACAGGCAACTATATTTTGGCGGCAGACGGGCAAAACCTGATTTGGCAGCGCAGCAATTGTTTTCTTGAAAGACACCTGTTTGTCACAGGCAATGTGATAAGGTTTTACTCGTTCTTAGCCAAAGACAGCAGAGAACCGTTACAAATTCGCCTGATGACCGGCCTTGCGAGGCAAATTGGATTTGTGATTTTGTTTAACCGTGTCCTGCGCTTTTTTGATGACCGCTGGAAGGTCTGCGCCGATGCCGTCCGCAATGCGAAGTGTCAGTTCCAATGTCGGGTTGCGAAGGCCCCGCTCGACGAGGCTCAACATGGATTCAGAAACGCCCGAACGTTGCGAGACCGCATAATTGGAAAGTTCCCGGCGTTTCCGCTCTTGTCGCAGGAGCCGGACAATTTCATCGCAAATGGCTTCATAGTGGCGGATACTGAGCACGCCGAAGCATGGCAGGAAAGTCGGTTTGACATTTACTTTGCAATGGTCAAGAGTCGGCTGCGGGAAAAAGTAAATTTCAGGGTAGCGGAAGATATTTCAACGGTCGGAAAAATTTTTGAAGGAAAAACATACTTGAATCGCCAATTTAAATAGAAGGAACCACATGAAAAAAATCACCAAACTCTCCGTTGCTGCCGTTTTGGCCGCCGCCACGGTCATTGTGGCGGTAAAAACGCTGGCGCAAATTCCCCCGCCGGCGCTTTCGATCACGGCGCTAGGGACGAATACCTACAGCGTCACCGTTAGTAGCAATGGCGTGGCGGGTACTGTTTATGCCCTCGAATGGACCCCGGTTTTGGCGAATGCAGACTATCCCTGGACGATTGTCGGGACGAACACCGCCACAAATTTTCTTTTTGAGGGGGAAGGCTATTCCAGCGGCTTTTTCAGGGTCGCGGTGGATACAAACGCGGTTCCGTTTTGGGAACTGGCCGACCCGAACAATCCCGGCCTGGGAATTCTCTCCATTACCATCGACAGCCCGACCAACGGCTCCACGCTTCAATAATCAAGAATATTTTCGACCCTATGAAGACAAACCATCCTAAACACGCCTTCCTTTTCCTATTGTTTTGCATTATCGGCCTCTTGGCCCCCTCAGTCAGCAGGGCGCTGTCTCCCTCAACCGCGTTTTATGTGACCTCACTTAATGGAACCAACTTTGCCGGGCCAGACGGCGGAACCTTTGGGCGTTCCTTCTATCTTGCTGTTTGGCGCACCAACGTAATGGGTTCGACTGGTGACTGGAACATTTCTGCGTCGGCGACTGCAACCGTTCGCTTGGTTGGGACGGGAACCTATCCCATTTGGTCAAACGACATTAGCGGCTGGTCGTCAGGATACATGAATGTGACGATTCCCGCCAACAGCTTAGTCGCCAGCGTTCTGGTTTCGATTGCGACAACTACCAACATCTATTATGACCGGACGGGAGCATTTCAGGTGCAAAACAATGCGGGGGTCAGCCCTCCGACCAGCCTGTACACCAATTTCCCAATAACCGTTGAGGACTACAATACTCCATACGGTGTGGCGGCATACGTCGGGGGTGCACTTAATTCCAGTGTCGTGCTACTGCAGGGCGGCACCGGAGGGGCCAATTCATATGATCTGCGGTTCTATCGTGAATACGGCGTTTCCGCCAGAACAGTTAATTACAGCATATTAACCGGAGATGATCCTCCTTATGTTTACGCTGCCACACCTGGGGTGGATTATACACCTGTTATGGGCTCAACCTACCCGATAACATTCCCGCTTGGCAGCACTGCCGTTGACGTCATTGTTTCCGCCAATGACCTGCTTGAGACCAATAATACCGTATTTGATGTGGAACTCAATTCGGGCAATTATCAAATTCTGGATGGGGGCCGTGGTGAAACGGTCTGCACGATGCTGGAAGATTTTCCCAGCATTGGTCTGACTGCGAGCGCATCCCCGGTGGCCCAGGGGC
This sequence comes from Verrucomicrobiia bacterium, assembly GCA_035933915.1. Taxonomy (GTDB): domain Bacteria; phylum Verrucomicrobiota; class Verrucomicrobiia; order Limisphaerales; family UBA11358; genus UBA11358. Next base: position 12,900 of record DASYYL010000018.1, on the reverse strand, counting down.
AGGGATGGTCACTAGAATTTTACAATACCAATGCCTACGCGGCCACGCCTGCCGAAACGGTCAATTACACGGTGGGCGGGACTGCCTCCAACGGCGTGGATTACACCCCAACATTGAGCGGTTCCATCACCATTCCGGCGGGTTCGTCTTATATCATAACGAATATTGTCACGGCCTTGCATACCAACGTGGTGGGAACCAAGACGGTGACCGTGACCGTTTCACCCAGCAGCTTGTATTCTATTATCAGCGGTGCATCGAGCGCCACGCTCGGTATTGTCCAGAACTATCCAACCCTGGACATCACGGCCCCGTCCGGATATTCCTCCCCCAACAGCAATTATCTTGGAAATTTCACCATCACACGCGCCGGCAGCTTGAGCAATTCGATTACCGCGCATTTGGCCATTGGCGGCACGGCGACGGCGGGAACAGATTACACCGCACTTCTCAACACGATCACCTTTGGAACGAACCAGACCAGCACGAACTTATATGTGTATGCGCTTAATCCATCCTTGTCCACAGACGAAACCGTGGTGGTGTCCCTCACCCCAAACTCCACTTATGTAATGGGCTTGAACACCAACGCCATCGTGACCCTGGTCCCCAACAGCGTGACGACCAATTCGGTCACGTCGCCGCAAGGCCGTTATTGGCGCGGCAGCGGCGCTGACCCGACGTATTGGTCTATCGTAACGCCATTGGATTTCGAGACGGGCACGGTGTATAGCAACATCAATGGGAATTGTTCGAACCTGTATTCGGGACTGGCGTCCTGGAACAGCCAGACCTTCTACCATTACAATGCGTCCAACTCATTGTCACAGGCCTTCCCGACTAATCGCATTCCGTTTAACAATCCCATCGTGGCCTTTGGCGAGCGGGTGGGCGGAACGCCGCTGTATTACAATCAGGCTTATCAGTTCGGGATATATGCGGGGGACACGATTTTCTCCAATACTCCCATCATCATTCAGGCGTATTATCGCACGAACTATCAGCTTGCCGGAACCGTCACCTTTTACCCGCCCAACGTGCTTGCCAGCACCAGCAATCAATGGGTGAACTTTTTGACGAACGGCTTCCAATTAAGCACCAATGCCTTTGGACTGACGACCATTGTTTCAGGCCAGCCGTATTTGACCTATGGTGAATCAGGATATGGGGCAGTCGTCCTGACGCAGACGGCCAGCACCCAGGCCACGAATTATTACTACGTTGTGGGGATGGAAGGTTATCCCGCCGACGGCAATTATCCAATGGCGATGGATGGCAGCGGCAACATTCAGCCATCGTCGCTCTACTCACTGGAATTTGAAGCACGCCCGCCGTGGCGTTCCGTGTTTCTGGATCAGCCGCACTTTGCCGGAAAACCTCTGCCGCCATTTTATGACGGAATGACGCTGGCGCAAATGGCGACCAATTCGCCGCCGGTGACCAATGCGGTGAGTTTCACGCCATCTTCTGCCACCAACCTGGATGACAGCCCCGAACTACGGCGCAGCCCCATCCTCGACAATTTCGTCGCCAGCATGAACAACGACCCGATTGCGCTGGCGAACTACGTCATCAATCAAATTGCCCTGACCGACCCGATTGATTACAGCGACGACGGAAATGTTTCGGAACAATCCGTCAATTTGGGCGGCATTACACGCGGCGCACAAGGGGCGTTTCTGGAAAAGCAAGGTTCGCCCTGGGACCAGTGCGCGCTGCTGGTTTATCTGTTGCGGCGGGCGGGCGTGCCGGCGGTTTATGAACTTGCGCCCCGCAATGGCCTGATGATGCTCGATTCGCGGTTGAGCCAACTATTGAAATTTCAGGTTCATGGCGATTTAAACAGCGCGGGGGTTCCTTACACCACCAACACCATGATTGCCGTCAATTATCCGTGGGTGGCCGCGTATATCGGCACCAATTGGGTGCATATTTTCCCCTGGATCAAGGACACCGAAATAACCCAGGGCCTCAACCTTTGGGAAGAAATGCCCGCCAATTACACCGATGCCTACCAATGGGTGAGGGATTATATCTATGGCAATACCAATTTATTGTCATTGGCAACCAATGGCGATAACACCCCGCGGGTCATCTTCCCGGCTTACCTGCACCAGACCTTGCTGCAAAATCATCCCGGAGTCTCGGTGGACGACATCGGCACGCAGATTGTCAACCGGCAACACTACTATGCGACCTGGGGCGCTTTCCCAACGCCGACCTGGGTGACCAACGTCAGCACACCCCTTGAAAGTCTATCCTCCAGCGCCATCACCAATGTTGACCCTGGCCTCACCAACATCTTTGAAACGGTGAGCATCGAAATTTTCAGCAACGTTGACCCCACCAAGGATATCAAGACCGGCGATCTGCCGCTGGTGTTGCTGGAAAATCGTGAGTTTTACATTTATCAGTTCATGACCAACGGAAACGTGCAATTGAATCTCACTTTGATGCCCTGGCTGGCAAACAATACCACGGTGAAGGCTTTTACCAACGACGTGAGCCTGACGAATAAAGAAGTGCTTTCCCTGAATTTTGACCAGTATGATAGCGGGTTGACCGTAGAGTTCCGGTATAAACGGCATCGTGCGATGCTGGCCTCCACGCCGATTGGTCCTAATGGTTTTCTAGGGGTAAATACCGATTTGGGATTCGGGCCGGACGAAGAAGTGGATTTGGAGCGTCCGCTCAATGTCGGGGACCAGGCCGCGCTCTGCATCGATTACGGACAGGTCAGCACGGAAATGCTTAACGCCGACGCGCAAAGCCTGTGGCAAATGGAACAAACCTTGCAGGCCAACCCCTCGCAGACCAACAGCCTTTCGCCGGATGTTTATGAAGGGGAACTGATGTATCTGGCCGGAATGTCCTATTACCAGAAATGCGACCAGTTTGACAAATTCAACCAGCAGGTTCAGGGCTTTGACGAAGTATCCCGGTTTGCCGCCGGGCTGTCCAAAATCATTCCCGCCCGCAACAGCCAGGGCGTATTGACCAATGGCGTTGATCCTGTCCTGCCTTGTGTGGACATGTTCTTTTATGAGGACACCGACGTGGGCAACGACACCACGCAGCCGTCTTCGGGACAGGATTTGCAAATGGCCGAAAATAATTTTATCGACCTTGCGGTGGTGGATTATTCCGCCGAAGAACATCAGGTCATCAATACCTTTTACCAGCAGACCAATGCCGTTTCCACCGTTCGGCTCCTGCAACTGGCACAAAGCAGCGGGGCCGGCATCGTGCCCATCAGCATTTTCAACTATGCGACCGTGGGCACCAATGTTTATCAAGGGAAACAATTGCAGAATTGGGACCCGTATATCTGGCAGAATGTGCTCAACGTCTTTGAAGACTATTCCCAGTTGGGTTACATGTCGGCCTACCTGACGCCCGGACCCATGACCAACGCCGCCTATGCGGGCATGGGGGCAATGGTCTTCAGCCCGAGCATTAATTTGGCTCTCATCAGTCCCAACAGCCTCAACGGCGGGGTTGGAACGCTCTTTAACCCCGGCACCATCACCGCCAACAATAGCCTTAACTATAACGTCAATGTTAATAGTGACAATTACACGGTGACGCTCAATGCACCGTCTTCTTCAAGCCAAACATTGGCCCCGGACCTCGCTGCGGATTTCAATGTGCCGCTGATTTCCAGCCTAATGAGCAGCGGAAACTATACTTTTAGCACCACCGGAACTTCAGAGAACCAATCTTCGGCCTCGTTGTTTGGCCTGTCTCAAAGCACCTCCTCGTCCGCCCAGGCATTCGATTTTCAAACCAGCGCGCAAAATGGGAATGTGGGCACGCCCACTTATCCATCAAGCTTCTTTGGGTCGAGTTCTGACCCGGTGGTTCCGCTCACTGGCGAATTTCGCATTGACGAATCCGATCTGGGATTGCCTGGCCCCATTCCGCTGGTCCTGCGCCGAAATTATTCCAGTCAAAATCTGGCCGACAACCAGTTTGGCTACGGCTGGAAGTTAAGCATCATGCCATATCTGGTCGTCAGCATTAACGCTACGAACATTTATGCGGCAGACATGGACGGGGCGGTGCTGGATTATGTTCACAGCACCAACAGCGCCAGCACGAACCTATGGTCCCCGACGCTGGCTGCCAATCCGCAGTTGAATAACGACTCGATTGCCGGCGCGGGCAGCCTGGCAAACCGGCTGCGGGATTACATCCTGCTTTCCGTTAACGGCTCGACCACCAATTACACGCTCTACGGTGCGGATGGCAGTGTCCGGGCCTTTCAGTGGATGAACTTTAACAGCGGAACCATCACCAATGACCGCCCTTACCTGACGCAGTGGACCGACAATTGCGGCAACTATTACACGTTCAGTTATGACACCAATACGGCGGATGCCGACTACGGACAAATGACCCGCATTAAGTGCAGCAACGGAAATTATTTCAATTTCGATTACGACATCTACGGGCACATGGTGGATGCCTATACCGGTGATGGGCGTTGGATTTACTATGATTATGACCAATATGGGGACCTGACCACAGTCACCCGGCCTGACGGTTCGGAAGTAGATTATGATTATCTGCACAGTATGCAGTCTGTCACCAATGGCAGCGTGGTCACCCAGCAGCCCTATTCCACTCACCTGGTGATTGAGGAGGATGACCCGGATGGCCGCGAAGTCCTTAACGCCTTTGACAGTCAACGACGTGTCACGAATCAATGGACAACGGCGGGAAGTGACTTAACACCGATTCTCACTTCCAAGTTTGTTTACTCAAACAATTTCAATATCACGAACTCATGGACGAACACCATTTCCGGTTCAACGTTCGTGACTGACGCCAACGGCGGCACCAACCGCTACGATTACACCAACAGCCTCATCACGAAAATCACTGATCCGCTGGGCTACACCATCCAGCAGACCTGGTATGCAGACAACGCCACGGTGCCCGGCTATCCGCGCAGCCTGCAACGGGTCGTTGATAAGCGTGGTCTGGTGATTCAATACCTGTATGATTCAAACGGGAACGTCACCAACACGGTTTATACTGGCGATTTGACCGGCGACGGCATTGCCACGCAGACGGCGACCAACACTGCCATTTACAACACGAACAGCTTGCTGGTGCAAATGACCGACCCGATTGGGAACAGTGTCGTTACCGTTTATGATCCGGTTTATTCGTTCGAGCCCTCCCAGATTATCCAATATGCCAGCGGAATCCCGGTCAGCACCAACTACATGCTCTACGGCAATGCCACCAACGTCGTTCAGGACGGCAACCTCCTGCAAACCAATATCGCCATTGGTTTGAACACGCGCGCGATTCGCGCTTATGGGTCAACCGACGCAGCGACCAACGATACATTTTACAGTGGACAGGGTTTCCCCGCTCAAACGATTCAATACACCGGCACCGGCGACCCCAACATCACCAATTATTATTTCTACAACGAACGTGGCCTGGAAGTGGACCGTGTGGATGCCTTGGGTGCCATCACATATTTTGATTACGACCCAATGAACCGGCCGACTGAAAAAGAAAACTACGATGAATTCGGCAACACGCTGTCCCTGACCACGACCTATTATAATGAAAATGGAGAGACGAATTGGATGGATGGCCCCCAATATAATCCCGACAATTATAACTATTTCGATTATGACGGTGCAGGCAGGTTGACCACGCGAATTCACTGGCGTTCAGAAGCCAACAGCAGCGGGACGGGGGTTGAGCAACCTGCGGGCTACAATCTCTACGCGCAGACCTTTTACGAGTATGACCCGGTCGGGGACCTCACCTTAATGGTTGACCCGCGCGGCGCGATGACAACCAATCAATATGATTTGAACTCTCGCTTGACCGAAAGCACTCATCTGGATACTGACGGCGCGACGGTTTTAAGCACCGACGGCTACAGTTACGAGCCAGGAGGCGAAGTGCAGTCACACACCAACGCGCTGGGCGGCGTGACCACGACCTACTACAACATCATGGGCAAGCCGGAATATCAAATCAATGCGGACGGCTCGACCAATGGCTGGCGGTATTATTTGGATGGACGCATTTATAAACAATTTCAGGGGAACGGCGCTTACTGGCAGACGACCTACAATGACGCTAATCGTATAACGACACAAGTGTTCTGCTCTGCGGCAGGTGTCCCCGAAGCCACCAATTCCGTTCAACTGGATAGGCGCGGCAATACCGTTCAAACCACCGATGCCGGGTTCAATGTTTTCAATTCAACCTACGATGGACTGGACAGAATTAAAAATAAAGCCGGCCCGGCCATTGTTACGGTGACAGAACACGAAGACATGAATTTCAATGTCACGTATGTGACGAATGTCCTGCAACACACGTTGAATTATTTCTACGATTCGGCGGGAAGATTCGTGACCACCACGAACGCCTTGGGCGAAATGACCGTTAAGCAATTCGATGCAATTGGCCGCCCGCGCAGCACGAAAAATTATAATGCCAAGGGCGCCCTGGCCCGTGAAAGCTATACGGGATACTCATTGGACAATAACAGCGTGACTGTGACCAACGGTTCAGGTTCGAGTGCCATCGTCGACACAACCTGGATTGATACGGACGGACACACGGTCCTTTCCATTGCGTATCCCTCATCGGGCACGACGGAATTTACCGAAAATCAATATGACCTTGCCGGAAACCCGATTTTGTCGCAGCACGATTCGTCCACGGGAGGCTCGCTCACGAACTGGACATCGGCCAGTTCGACCTTTGACGGGTTGAACCGGGTCACCAGCACGACTGACCGTGACGGCGCGGTGACGCACTATGCGTATGACCCGCTGAATGACCCCACCAACCGGACCATGCCGCAGGGATTGCAATGGGAGGCTGCTTACAATAACGCCGGTCAGGTGGTGCAGGACTCGCTCGTCGGCACGGGTGGCCTGATCACGCGCCAGGAAGCCTACGGGTATTATCCCGCCGGAAATCCTCTTGCCGGCCTGCTGGAAACCAATACGGACGGACGCGGTTTTGTCAGCACTTACAGTTATGACGACTGGCTGCGCAAGACTTCGGTGACGCGAACCGACTCGTATTATAACCACGTCGACACTTCTTATGGGTATGATGCTCGCGGTTACACAACGAATATCACTGAACAAAACACCGGGTACATTGGCGGCAGTGATCCAAAAGTTGTGCTGAGAACGTTTGATGCTTATGGACAATTAAGTTCAGAAACCATCACGTGGAACGGTTCAACCAACTTGAACGCCGCCGGGGCTTCCAGCGCCACGCAATCGTGGGATGCTGCCGGACGGCGCACCGGGCTGAGTATCAACGGAGCCGGTTACAATTACGGCTGGAATGCAGATGGCACTTTGATTTACGCCAGCAGTCCCGGCGGGAGCGGTTATTATAGTTTTGATACCGCTGGTTTATTGACCAACCGCGTCGTTGGCTCGCGGATGACTGCTGTCACTTCGCGCGATGGTGAGGGCCGTCCGCTGACCGTTGGCACGACCGTCAGTTTGACGCCGGAACTGACCGAAACGCTGTCGTATTCCGCTGACGGCTTAATCAACTCTGACACGCTAAATCGCGCGGATTTTACGGACTCGCGTTCTTATGCCTATGCTAACTTGAGCCGGAGGTTGACGTATGAGCAGTTGAACCTCAACAACAGTGCCACCTGGACGAATAATTTCACATATGATAATGGAGTAAGCGGCGGTCCGGGTGTGCTCACGCAAATGGGAGCGCCCAGCCCCACGCTGGCAAACTGGAATGGCGGGGTAAGCCCCTTCTTCCGTGTCAATGTCGAAACCAATACCAGCATCAATTATCCGGCCTACGGGCGCGTGAACGGCCTGTCCACGCTGACGGCGTGGCTGGATGGCCAGCCGTTGGCGGTAATGACCAATAGTTCAGGGGACACCAATTATCCATTCCAGTGGCGCACCGTAATGCCGTTGACCCCCGGCACGCATCAACTCACAGTGTCGGCGCTGCATCCGAGCGGCGTGTTTACCGCCTGGGCGACCAATTGGTTTACCAACAGTCTGGCCGGACAAACCGCAACCATCGGGCGTGACAATGATGGAAACATCACCCAGCGCATCTGGAGAAAACCGGACGGGACGATCATTCACCAGCAGCAATTGTTCTGGGATGCCAAAGACCGGTTGATAGACATGACGGATGGTGACGGTTCGCAAAACGGATTTTATCTGCACGCCGTCTATGACGGCCTGGACCGGCGCGTACTCACCCAATACTGGCCGATGGTCAACGGGCAGATTCTCACGTATATCGCCGCGCCCATCAACATCAACCAGTATTACGACCCGCTGGTTGAGTTTCAGGAGTTGGGCGTCGGCTATGGCAATACCACCGAATGGAAACTTTATGGGCCGGACTTGAATGGCCAATACGGCGGCATGAATGGCGTCGGCGGGTTTGATGGCGTATCACCGGGATTAAATTTGTTCTATCCGACGATCAGCGATATTCGCGGCAATATTTTAGGCGAAGTTACGAACGGGGCCGTGGCGTGGAATCCGGCGCGACCGACAGGTTATGGTGCGGTTTCCGGTTACCGGCCAGTGGCGCTGGGTCACGGCGCAAATGTGGTCCAGTCATCGGCCTGGCGCGGACGTTGGGTGGACCTGAGCGGTTACTACAACCTTGGCACGAGGATGTATGATCCTGTGGCCGGCATGTGGCTCTCTTACGACCCCACATGGAACGCGCGCGACCCGAACTATTTAAGTTTCTGTGGCGGCGACCCCATCAATGGCTTCGACAGCAACGGCAGGTGCGTTCAGAACGCGCCCCAAAACCTATATTTCGGCGTCGCGCCGGTCATGGACACCTTTCTTGAAACGAAAACATTTTTCCTCGACGGTACGTCCGCAAGCACGGGGTTGCCGGGAGAACCGTCTTCCGTCATTTATGACCCAAATACTGTGGGAGGCAATGAATACAATTGGGTGACGATGCAGACCGGGCAATCGGCATTCTACGTCAGCCAAACGCCTTTGCCAGCAAACTTTGGCAACACAATTTCAACGCCCATTACCCAGGCAGACCTTGAGGAACAGGCGGACATACAATTCATAAAGACTGTAGCTGTCGTTGCTGGAACTGCCATGACCGGCACGGAAGAAGCAGCGCCGGAATTGTTAGCCCCTGAAACATATTATCGGACAATGAGCGAGGCTGATTATTCGCAGTTGCTTAATACTGGTCAAATTCCGGCAACCGGGGAAACATTCATTTCACCCAGCCTCGAATATGCTCAGCAGTACAACGGCGTTACTGTCCAATTTAACGTCCAGGCCGGCACGCAAAACGCACTGATGGATATGGGAGTGCGAAATTCAGCGGCAGGGTTTACAGGAACTGCTTACGAAAGCCTTCCGTTGGCGCAAAGCGGTTGGGGGTCGAGCAGCGCGTTCTTCAAATGGGAAGGAGAGAACTTAGTCAATATTGGGCTAGGCCAGGGACCAGCATTGCAAACGTTCAACAATAATATAATCAACTTTACACTTACACCTGTTCCAAAACCATGACAGAAGAACAACGCAAACTATGTCGGGATTTGATTATCTTCCCGAACGGGCGAAGCCAGATAACAAAAGAAGAATTTCTGCGCCGATTCCCCTCGGCTGTCGAGCACGGCAGGTTGGCTTTGAAGTGGCTTCAGGAGGCATATGAGACGCGCAATGCGGACGATTTGTCTTATGCTTTCATCATCGGGGGAACTTTCGGTTATGTTCCCGAGCACAAGGACATTCTTCGCCGTCTCATTGATGAGGACTGGCACTACAGCCATGAGGGAGTTGTGAGTGCGTTACAGACGTGGCCGACTCCTGATACGGTGGAGGCGTTATTCCGCGCAACACAATGGATACCAAAATCGTTGGAATACGATGACCACCGGGCTTTGGCCGTAAAGGCAATTTGGGCGCTTGGGAGAATTCCGGGGCAAGAGGCCGAAAAAAAGCTTGAAGTACTGGCACGTTCCGACAATCCAATTCTGAAAAGAAATGCCGAAGAACAGTTGAAGCGGCGTCAATCGGCAGCATGAACCGGATGATATGCACAAACCGTTTTAGCTGTCGCCGCGTCCAAGGGATAAGAATGTTCAGATTCGCTCGGCAAAACTGGTGGCCGACCACCAGACGTAACGGCAGCCGCAATCGTCCTAACGACGGGGGTTAAATTTTCAATATGGACGATCCATTGGTTCACGTAGCGCGCGACGGCTTCACCAGCAAGCCCGATTTGAATCGCCCGGAGGCCGGATACAACGTTCAACTTCCAATCCCTTTCAGGATCCCACTGAATTCTAACCGGCTTGGCGGCGAGCAGGTCTTTCCAGTTTTCGGAAGTGGAATGAACGTCTGGAAAGAAGCTCGACAAAACCGAATTTTTAAGCGCCCATTCAAAACCTTCGCGCGTAATATCAATACCCAACACGGTTTCCTGTCCCGGCTTTGTGCCGTATCCAGACCGATACATCATCCAATTGAACGACGGTTTAATCCACGTCATTCGATTCACGCTGAATGGCGGCACGAACTTTCCGGCGGCCAACGCTGGAACCGCGATCTCGGAAGAATAGGCTTGATAGACCCGAACGGTATTATTTGAGTATGATGCTCTCACAGTATATTCTGACGCTGGCATGGAAAAAATATATACGAAAAAACTGCGAAGTGAATCGAGAACCGACAACGCAACACAAAGTTGGTTCCGGATTGACGCTTGTCCAGCGCTTGCAATGGACCAAGGCTTATCGGGCGGTTGGGTCGGGGAGCCGGGATCATTCCTTTTCCTTGGCCTTCCGAGCGAATCGAATGCAATGAAAAAACGTCGTAATTTAATCGCTCACCCCTTTGATCGCAGTCCTTGCGGATTCGCTCCTGGTTTGAAATGATGTGGATGATTCAATGAAGAATAGTTTAACAGCGCTAATCTTCGCTTTTTTTGTTGTCGGATGTTCGCAGCAAAATGCAGCCTTAAACGCCATAGTTGCTGGCACCAATGTCGTGTGTAACGACGGGCACTACGTTCTTTTTACAGCGAAAAGAAAAGGCGATTCACTTGAAGACATCAAGCTCACAGTGACAACACCTAGCGGCAAGGTGACAACGTTGATTGCCGATAATGGGACAATTTCAAAGAGCGAAAAGCCAAATTGCTTCAAGCTTAAGATGTACAACGGTAGAACGGAAAATGGGACGGCAAACGAAACGTGGCAGCTTTCAGTATTTGATTTACAGCCTGTAGATATTTCCCAAAAGTAAATGGCAAGCCAAAATTAATGGGAAATGAATACTCGCGTTTATTTCAATAATTTTTTGCATCTGCTGTTTTTGTGTGGCTTTATTTTCTGTGCAGATGCACAACAGCAACAAACTTTTACAATTGAACCTATCCCTACGTGGACAAGTTTGATTGAAGTCGCAGATTATAACAACCCGCTCGAAAACGAGGCCGATTCGGGTGTGTTTTGCCTGCTGTATGACGTTGAAATCAATGGCGGTACGCAGGAACGATTTGTTCACTTTGCAACAAAATTTCTTACGACAGAGGGTGTGGAAGCCAATTCCTCGATTTCCTTCAATTTTGATCCCTCCTATCAGCAATTGGTGCTGCACAAAGTTGTCATCCACCGTGGCAATCAAATTATTGACGAACTGGACCAGAGCAAAATCCGGCTGATTCAGCAGGAAAAAGAGCTGGACCGGCAGATTTATAACGGCGCTAAGACAGCTCTGTTATTTTTGGAAGATGTTCGAGTGGGGGATTGGGTCGAATACGCTTATACCATTCGCGGGCGAAACCCTGTCGAGGACGGGCATTTTTATGACGTTTTGCAATTACGATGGCCTTTTCCGATTCAGACTGAGAATTACAGATTGCTCTGGCCGCGAGCGAATCAACCGCTTCGAGCACAATTCAGTGAAGATTTTCCCAAAAATTATAAAATAACGGGCCAGTATTATGAATATTATTGGCACTGGGAGAATCGCCCAGGACAGGAAGCGGAAGATTTTCTTCCAACTTGGAGCATGCCTTACTCAATGGCGTTTTTTAGCGATTTTCGAACCTGGACGGATGTTGCAAATTGGGCGAGCAAATCGTTTGAGCCGACAAATTGTTCTGACGCGTTATACCAAAAAGCAATGGCTTGGCGTAATGAAGATGTTTCAGATGAACAACGGGTTGTCGAAGCCCTTCAATTTGTTCAAGACGACATCCGGTATTTAGGCATCGAAAATGGCGTCGGTTCGCATGAGGCTACCGATCCTTCGATAGTCCTCGCGCGGGGGTATGGCGACTGCAAAGACAAGGCGCTGCTTTTCTGCACCATTCTCCGTTTTTTTGACAACGTTAAGGCAATGCCAATTTTAGTAAGTACCCGTTTTCGGGCTGAGGTCGAAGCGCTTGATCCTCCAACTCCTTTATTTTTCGATCATGTCATCGTCCAAGTAGTCGTTGATGGAAAGACCTATTACGTGGATACAACGCGGTCTTTTCAACGCGGTCTTTTAGACCGGCGCTTTATTGATCTTTATTATGAGGGTCTGTCTTTGAGCGAAGATTCGTCTGGATTGATCGCGATTCCGACAACTGATAATGGTTTGCCAAAGAGTGTTTTGGACGAAAACTTCGATATTTCAAGCAGTGGAGCAACCAAACTTGCTGTAACAAATACGTTCGAAGGCCGAGATGCAGATTTTAAGCGTCAGGAATTGGCCACATTAATGTGCTGCTTCTCCTGGAATTGGAAAAAGGGGTGGGTTGAGTTATATAATCGGGCCGCAACGAAAGGACCGATATGGCAGAACAACAACGACGACATTTCTCCAGCCAGGAGAAGGTCAAAATCTTACGGGAGCATTTTCT
>DASYYL010000003.1:0-2405 GCA_035933915.1 Verrucomicrobiia bacterium | reverse complement strand
GGTAAGGCTGCAGCCTTTGCCGCGTTGCGCGAGCGTGTTTTGGGCTGTGCCAAATGCGCGCACCTGGCGTCATCGCGGAAAAATGTCGTGTTTGGTGTCGGAAACATCGATGCGCAACTGATGTTTGTAGGTGAAGCTCCGGGGGCTGACGAAGATGCGCAGGGAGAACCTTTTGTCGGACGCGCGGGCGAATTGCTGACAAGAATAATTCAGGCTACGGGCCTGCAGCGTAGTGACGTCTATATCGCAAATATTTTGAAGTGCCGCCCCGATACCCCGCGCCAATCCTCCGGAAATCGCAAGCCCACAACAGACGAAATGGCCACATGCGTCCCTTATTTGCATGAACAAATCGATCTGATTCGACCGCGAGTGATTGTTGCCCTCGGCGCAACTGCTATCGAGGGACTTTTGGGCACGACGGTCGGCATAACCAAAATGCGCGGTCAATGGAACACGTACCGCGGTACGCCGCTCATGCCGACTTATCACCCGGCGTATCTGCTTAGAAACCAGGCGATGAGCGAAAAGCGAAAGGTCTGGGAAGACATGCTGGCGGTAATGGAAAAACTGGAAATGCCCATCAGCGACAAGCAGCGCAAGTTTTTTACCAGGCCTACTTAGTCGATTCCCATTTTGTCTGCGCCACTTTCAATTTCGGATGAGAAACGAAAAGGTGCCAGACAACACCCTGAAAGGCTTCACTATGTGGTGTGACGTGCGTGGGGTTTACGGTGGGAATGATGACGCACGCGGTGGCTTCTTTCGCGGTATAGCCGCCGTCCCGGCCGACGATTCCGATGACGGATGCACCCGCTTTTTTCGCTAATTGAATGGCGCTTACCAAATTTGGGCTGACATTTTTTTCCAGGTTGCCGCCGCCCACGGAAAAAATCAGCAGGCCGTCTTTGGAATGGAGCCGTGAGCCTTTGAGCCATTCAGCAAAAATGGTGGCCCAGCCCTCGTCGTTGGTCCGAGCGGTCAATTCGGAAACGTTGTCCGTAGGCGCGTAGGCCTCGAAACCACAGATCTTACGAAAATCGTTTACCGCGTGGCCGGCATTACCGGCGCTGCCGCCAACGCCCAGAATAAAAAGCCGGCCGCCGCGCTCCCGGATTTTCGCCAGCTCATCTGCGCATTTTTCGATAGCGTCGGTATTCAATTGCGCGGCAACCTGTTGGACTTCTGAGATAAATTGTTGGGTGAAATTCACAGTGCGTGGGATTGTAACAGCGATTCCAATTCTGCCAAGCCTGCATGGGACCCGATCTCGTAAAAACGCTCCGTCACTTGAAAACCGGCAAGTTGTTTTTCACGGACCAATTTTGCCATGACCTCAGCAAGGTCAAAAACCTGGTCGGGTGCATAAGCATCAAATACCCCCGCCTTAAACAGACTCAAGCCATAATCGATGTAATGCATTTCCGGCAGTTTCAACTTCTTGTCATAGATTTTGACTTCGCCATCGGCGAATACGACGTTGCTGGCGTCAAATTTTCCTTCATTGCGATACACGGTCATCAGGCCGGGCTTCCCGCTGCGATGAAAAAATTCCGCAATTGGCGAGTAGTCCACCGGCAGGTACGAATCACCGTAAAGGACGAAGAATTTGTCCGCGAGCAACGGCAATGCCTGTTTTATGGCGCCTCCTGTGCCAAGGAGATTTGGTCCGTCAAAAGAATAATCCAATTTGATCCCAAAGCTTCTGCCATCGCCGAATTCATGTTGGATCATCTCACCGAGATAACCAATGCACAACACGGCCCGCCGTATACCGCGCGAATGAAGCAATTCAAGCTGGTGCGCCAGAAATGATTTGCCGGCGACTGGCACGAGCGATTTGGGGATTTTTTCGGTGATTGGACGCAGCCGCGTGGCGAGTCCGCCCGCAAGAATCGCAACGGGAATATTACTGACGGCGCTCACGAAATAACGAGTTTGGTCCCTTCAAAATCGAAACGGAAGCGGACCTCCTGCAATCCGGCCTTTGTCATGGCGTGGCGCAATTTGACCTTGTCTTCGGCATAAAACATCAGAAAGCCGCCGCCGCCGGCGCCGATCAATTTCCCGCCGAGCGCGCCATGGGCCATGGCGAGTTCATACCATTCGTTGATTTTTAGGTTGCTCATGCCTCCGCTCCGCTGCTTTTTCCGCTGCCAGTGGACGTCCATCAACCTCGCGAACTCCGGCAGGTCGCTGCCTTCGAGCGCCCGCTGGCTCTGTAATCCAAGGTCTTTGACGAAATGGAGGTTCTCGATCATTCCCTTGTCGTCGGATTTTGATTTTCGGTCCTGTTCCTTCAAAATCGCTGACGCGCTACGGGAATATCCGGTGAAAAAGAGAAGAAGGTTATCTTCGAGGTTGTCCCGAGTTTCCTTGGAAAGTTTTAACGGCCACGCTTCAAC
>DASYYL010000002.1:0-5441 GCA_035933915.1 Verrucomicrobiia bacterium | reverse complement strand
GAATAGGCCGTATGACGCGCAAGCTGCGAGTTGAGTATCGGGGCGCGATCTTTCACGTGATGAATCGTGGTGACCGGCATGAGCTGATCTCCGTCCGCAAAGTTTATTGCTCAAATCAATTAAACCGCAGCTCCACAACCCTCCGGATAGCGGCTCTCTCAGAGAGGAGTTGATTTTGCACACGAAGAGGGATTCGGCACCACGCATCCAACCGCCAACCGAGGTTCTCTTAAAAAATGCGGAGTCGCTTTTGCGAGGAGAATGAGGTCATTAAAGAGTTTGGTCCTGCGCGACAATTGAAATGCGCCGCAGATTTCCATCGTCCTTTCAGGACGAGATGAATTTTGGGTGTTAGCCAGACGCTCCGCTCCGTGTCTGGCTAATTTTCAGTTGTCGCTCTGCGACGAAGGTGACCGAGGTCTGGCCATTTCCAAGACCCATTTTCCTGATCAAATCCCGTATGTCAATCCGATAATGTCATAATTCTAGGACTGACCCCTTTCCCGTTTTTCCCCCGCTTCAACGCTCTTGCCGCGCTGTAGCTTCTGAGCGAAGGCGGGTCAACGTGCCTCATTGGCCCGTGGCGCTGCCACAAGTTCCAAAAAGTTTCGCAAAATTCTCAAAAGTTTCGATTGTTCCTGTTGACCATGGTCGGATTGTATGAGAGAACGGTATTGGAGCTATCCGCTAATTACGCGGAATGCCGCGAATTTATGTTTTTTCAGCCGCAGGTAATGACGGGCAATGCAACGATGAACCGAGACCATCGATTCTTCTTCCATCAAGTCAGTCCATTTGTCATTCGCGTAAATTTGCGTAATTCGCGGATAATCCAAATGAAAAATCTTTCTCGTTTTTCGAGTATTCCGCGATTCGCCGAATCCGTGTGCATCTGTGACCATCCGTGGTTTAAAATGAAGAGCTTTTTTATGTTAATCTTTTCCCTTCGCAGCCTTCGCATCCTTCGCGGCCTTCGCGCGAACCACTTCAACGTCTCAGCGCCTGCGAAGCAACATTGACTTTTTGAGGTCACGAAGTCTCCGCACAAACATGCGGTTGAAGCAACGGCGGGCTTGTGTCAACATCAGATATCAACAAAGAAAAAAGCGAATGAGCGCAAGTTTAACGGCGTCCCGGCGCTTGGAATATCAACCAACCTAAAAACCATATGAAA
This sequence comes from Verrucomicrobiia bacterium, assembly GCA_035933915.1. Taxonomy (GTDB): domain Bacteria; phylum Verrucomicrobiota; class Verrucomicrobiia; order Limisphaerales; family UBA11358; genus UBA11358. The sequence goes on along the minus strand of DASYYL010000002.1, from coordinate 4,267 downwards.
ATCGAAATGAAAAAGTTATTCGTGGCAACCCTCTCTACTTTGGCCGCGGCCGTGTGCGCCAACGCGCAAAACCTCAATGGAACCCTGAACACCGGCTTTTACGGCTCGCCGCTGTATGTGCAAACGATCAATACCGGCTTTGGCAACTCGGCAGGCGGCGGCGACGCCACCGGGTCTGAGTTGGATGCGGTTTATGCCAAGGTTTCGGGCAGCGATCTTTATCTCTTCATTGCCGGCGCCTTTCAAAATAATGGCAATCACCTGAATGTCTTCGTCGCCGGCGGGGCCGCCGGACAGAACACTTTGAATGCTCCCACCACGGGGACGCTCAAGGCCATGAACGGCTCCGTTTTCTATCCGGGTTTTCAGGCGACCTGGGCGTTCGACATGAATGACTACAGCGGCACCCTTTACAGCGAGGAGTATAATTTGACGGGAACCCCCAGCGGCGGTTATGTCGGAGCCCTGGCGGAGAGTTCTTCCGGCATTGCCGCCGGAAGCGATGGCGGCGTTGCCAGCCTTTATCTCAACAATACGCTTGCCAGCACAATGGGCGCCTCCGGAACGGCCATTAGCGGCGCAACCAGCGGCACCAATACCACAACGGGACTCGAAATGGTTATCCCACTATCGGCGATTGGTTATACCGGAGGCGCGATCAATGTCCTTATCGACATCAACGGCGGCGGCGATGGCTACCTTTCCAATCAGTTTCTGCCAGGACTGGCTGTCGGGTCGGGCAATTTGGGAACCACGACCTTTAATTTTGGTTCGGTGGCCACTCCCACGAATTATGTCACGTTTACTCTGGACCTGAGCGAAGAGGTTGCTCTGGGGAATTTTATCAACGGCGCGAGCACCAATTCCGTCGCAGTGGGTGGCAACCCCCTGGACAGCTTCGGTACCGGCGATCAACTGACCAATTATACTTTGTTGAATCCCGGCGATCTCAATCCGGGGCTCAAGACCAATTGGTATATCGGCACGTTCCCGGTCGTGAGTTTCCTGCCGACGCAACTTCAGTATAAATTCCGGGTGAATGGCCTGGATGGCGGTTACGAACAGCCCATTTCCACCGCCGGCGGAAACCGCGTCACGAATCTCACGCAGCAAATCACCGTGCTGCCGGTAACCTCCTATGACGACCTCGGGCTGGGCGACCTGACCGAGAGCAATATTTCCGTCATGTTCTCCGTCCTCGTGACGAATGGGACATCGGACGATACAGGGTATAACTTTGTAAAAGGCAGCGACCAGGTTTACGTCAGCGGCGCGTGGCTGAATTGGCCGGCATGGGGTGTTAACGCTTTGCCGCCGAACCAGCAAATGATCGAAGTCGGCACCTCTGACCTTTACACCAATTACTTTCTCATTCCCAGAGGGACTCCAATTCATATGACTTACAAATACAGCTTTAACGGGGTTGACGACGAGAACGGCGCTGGCACGAACCACATTCGTGAAATCCGTTCCTACGGACCCACTTACAGCTTTCCGCAGGACGTCTGGTCGTACACGGTTCTGAGGCCGAACAATGGCAACCCGTACACGCTGGCGGGCATAGCGGTCACCAATATCGTGGAACCGGACTTTGGATATCTTAAGATCGGCGGTCCTTCCGGCGGGAATTACCCGATCACCTGGCTGGGCCGCCCGTTCGTTTTTCTGCAAAATTCGTCCGGTTTGAATGGCCCGTGGAATACCCTCAGCGGGACCGACGCGACGGAATCCACAAACTTTCCCGCATCCGGACCGGTACAGTTCTTCCGATTGATGAAGCAATGACGGCTGCGGCAACGATGCATTAGACCATCATGAAAATCCATACGCGAAAAGCACCGCCGAACAACGCCTTCACGTTGATCGAGTTGCTGGTCGTCATTGCCATCATCGCCATCATTGCCGCCATCCTGTTGCCTGTCCTGAACGCCGCGAAAATGCGGGCGCAGACCGCCTACTGCATGAACAATTACCGGCAAATGGGCATCGCCTGGTTGATGTATATCAACGATTGCAACGACCGTCTGCCCAGCAATTGCGACAGGAACTCCGCCGTTTCCGGCAATCAAAAAACTCAGAACTGGATCTGCCCCGGACTGGCGAACCAGAACGTTCCCGTGTTGGATTGGTCCGCGAATGGCAATGATTTCAACACCACTCTCCTGACGTACGACCAGCAGTTTATGGGCGCTCACTCAGTGGCGCTGATGGCGCCTTACATTGCCGCGCAAATTAAAGTATTCGTTTGCCCGGCGGATAATTTCCTCTCCGCCGCGCAACGCTCCACCACCGGGGGCGCATTTATGACAAAATACGGGATCGGGACCCGCATTCGCAGTTGTTCCATGGACGGCGCGCTGGGCGATGGCTCCAAATATTTTGCCAAAGGCGGCGGCGGAAACTGGCCCGCCTATTATAACGTTGTAAAAATGTCGGACATGCACTGGCCCTCACCCTCGGATTCATGGGTCGTCACGGATGAACATCCGGACGCCAATGACGATTGCTGTCTCTTCGTCAACCCGGCGGACGCCAGTCAGAACAACAGTGGCTATGATGGCTCGTTCACCGAACTGCCTGGAAGCCTGCACGGCAAGTCCGCGGGCATGTTTTTTGCCGACGGTCACTCCGAAATGCATAAGTGGTATGGCGGCGTGGATACCATACCCGTCCAATTCATCACTTACACTGACGCTCAAAATGTCAAAGTGGGCAACGACCCCGGCGCCCTCCGCGATCTCATCTGGTTCGCCTCCCATACACCGGCAAACTAATCTTGCTGCCGCATTGGCGGTGACGGCGCGCTGCGCCGTCACCGCCCGCGCAGAGCGGGCGGAACATGCGCGGTACAACGTCCGACGAGGCAGATTTGGCGTTCACGCAGGGCGGAGGCACCCTTGCGCCAGGCACGCGCCACCGGCGCGCGCCATTCAAAACTCAAATAAAAAAGCCCCGCCGAGGCGGGGCTCAGTTGGAAGCAGCCGCCAGCTTATTTTCGCCGGCGGAAAGCGAACAAAGTGCCAAAGCCGGACAGGCTCGCCAGCATCAGGGTAGATGGTTCAGGAACCGGTTCGGCCGATATATTCAACGCATTGAAATAGCCGTTACCCGTCGTATTTGAGTCGGTGTACTGAAATTGAGAAGTATTGTACGTCGAACTGTCGAATGTTCCGCTTTGGGAAAACAACGTTGTGTTGCCGCTAAACGAAGCGATGGTAAACGAATAGGCTTCGGTCGGACTATTCACGGCCCCGCTTACCGCCAGCGATATATCGAGTCCGGCGGTCAACTGGCTGAATCCGACGCCCGTTCCCACAGACGTCCCCCCATCCACGCTCAACTGCATGTTGTCTGCGCCTGCCCCATTGTACGCCAGAAGAAAAGCGCTTCCCACCCCCACCGATAAAAGCCCCTGGCCCGGCCCAACGCCGGCGCTGCCCAGTTCAAATTTAAAAGTCTGGTCATACAACGACGATGAACCGCTCACGGGCCCGGAGGAAAACGGGCGTGTAAAAACGATCGCGCCGTTTCCGGGAGATCCATTGGCGTACGTACCCCACGCAACGTTTGAACCATCTACAATCGGGGTGTTACTGGGCCCGGCAAGGTAAGTGCCGACATAAGGCGGGTTGGTGGCATTTTCCACGTTGACGTTCCAGGCGCCGAACCCGGCGCCACTGTTTGGCGGAGAGGCACCCCACGTGCTGAGGTAATTTCCGGCTGTATCAGAGGCGGTGGCGGCGGCAAAGGCCGTGGCACTGGAAAATCCGAGCGCCAGGAGCGCGGCGGAGGCCCCAATTCCGGGGGTTTTTCTAAAAAGTGTCTTTTCCATAGGGCAGTTTTGACCGAGCATAACAGGAACCGAGCCAAGTGCCTACCGCATATTCATGCGGTCCGTGCCCGGACCTTAAATGACACGCCCGAAAATGGTTCACGGCGCCGAAATGACCTCGATCTCGTAATATTTCTGCGGCACGTTGCTGCTGATGGAAGGGTCGTTATAGAACGTGGACAATCCCTGGCTTGGAACGACTCCGCTAATGGGCTGGAACGGCATTTCAAGGTTGGTGGTGGCCAGGACCTGATAATCAAAGCCGGGCGTGCTGGCCCAGACAATATATTGATTTCCGGGGTTGATGGTGGTGATGTGGAGAGGCTGGCTGATGATTACGCTGGAGGTGGCGCTGACGACCGTGGCGGGAGTGTTGCTGTACATCACCCCGATGGAATTGCTGCCGAACGCGGGGTTAAGCCAGTTATAGCTCAA
>DASYYL010000256.1:0-8894 GCA_035933915.1 Verrucomicrobiia bacterium | reverse complement strand
CGACGGCAATCTTTACGGAACAACGTACGAAGGTGGCACCAACGGCTACGGCGCGATTTTCCGGATCACGGCCAGTGGCGCGCTGACCCCGCTTTATTCCTTCACCGGTGGCAATGATGGCGCCCATCCTTACGGCGGATTGGTACAGGCCAGCGATGGCAATCTTTACGGGACGACGGAAGATGGCGGCACCAACGGCGATGGTGTCGTTTTCCGAATTGCCACCAACGGCCCACTGACGCCGCTTTATTCCTTTACTGGTGGTCACGACGGTGCCAATCCTCGTGGCGATTTGGTGCAGGCCAACGACGGCAATCTTTACGGAACGACGGAAAATGGCGGCGCCAATTTCGACGGCACGGTCTTCCGAATCGCTACCAATGGCGCGTTGACGCCACTTCATTCGTTTACCTATGGTCGAGATGGCGGCTTTCCTGAAGCCGGCCTGGCGCAGGCCAATGACGGCAATCTCTACGGAACAACGTCCGAAGGCGGTACCAACGGTTACGGCGTAGTATTCCGAATGACCACCAATGGCGCCCTGGCGCCGCTTTATTCATTCACCAATGGTAATGCGGGCGCCTACCCCGATGCCGCTCTGCTGCAGGCCGTTGACGGCAATCTTTACGGAACAACCGAGGATGGCGGCACAAACAACTACGGCGCGATTTTCCGAATCACTACCAACGGCCTCCTAACCCCGCTTTATTCCTTTACCGATGGTCATGACGGCGCCTTTCCTGAATCTGCTCTGGTGCAGGCTCCTGATGGCAATCTCTATGGGACAACTTACGAAGGCGGCACCAACGGTTATGGCGTTGTTTTTGGAACCACTACCAATGGCATCCTGACGCCGCTTTATTCATTCACCGCCGGCCGCGACGGCGCCGATCCTCTTGCCGGTTTGGCATTGGCCGACGGCATACTTTACGGAACGGCTGCAGGAGGCGGCTCCAGCCACGATGGCACAGTGTTTGCATTCGCCTTGGCTCCTCCCGCTTTGAACATTTTATCTGAAGGCCAACAATTCGTCGTCTCATGGCCGGCCTGGGCCAACAATTACGTTTTGCAAAGCGCAACCAATTTGTTATCACCCAGTTGGACGACTATCACCAATGCCGCGCCGGGCACGACTTACACTGTTACCAACTCGGTGCCAGTGCAATACTTCCGGCTGGCTAATCCCTAACGGATCGTTCGGGTTCGCTCGCGCGATTCGTGAATGACTCGCGCCAGACCCGTGCCTATCCGTCCCTTTCCGGGCGCATCTCACCCCTCAATTGCCGCATTGTGTCCCTAAATCATTACATTTCAACCGGGTCGTGTTAAATAAAGGACAATGAAATTTGCGAGTAACCAATTGAAACTGTCGCTCCTGGCGATGTGCCTTAGCGCGCTGTTGCGCGCACCCGAGTCCGCCCTCGCGAATTGCACCTGGGTTGGCGGCGTGAGCAACAATTGGAATACGCCAGCCAATTGGAGCGGCGGCGCCGTCCCAGGCCCGAAAGACAACGTCACTATTCCGGCCGGCATTGCCACATATCCGGTGGTTAGCACCGCCGGCGCGGTGTGTTCCCAGCTCGTTATTAACGGGAATAGCACACCCGCTGCCTCGTTAACCATCGTCAGCGGCGGCAGCCTGACCGAAGGCGGCGACCTGACTGTGGCGCTTGGGGCGTCGATCAATATCCATACGGGCGGGACTTTCACGCTCAACGCAAACCTTAATAACTCTGAGAAAGGCTTGTTGAGCATGAGCGGCGGAACCTTCGTGTTCAATGGAGTTAATCTGTTTATTCAGGCCAGCCTGACCGGTGGCACTGTGGACATCATCCACAGCAATCCGCACGTGGGTATCACCAATTTCTACAATCTCGTTTACAGCGGTGGTGAGCCCCCCTTTAGGCTGATGGGCAGCACCACGCTCAGGGGCAATCTCGATATTTCTTCCGGCTCCCAGATCGATCTTAACGGCTATAGTGTCAGCGCCAATACGCTCACCGTCGGAAGCACGACCGAATCCGCGGGAGCTTACAACAATAGCAACGCGTCTGCCTATATACTCGGGACTTCAACCAAAGTAACAGTTTCCACCGGCCCCGCTGCTCAGCCGGCATTATGCGGTGCCTGCGCCGTAGCCAATGGGCACAAGCAATTCATCGTGAGATGGCTGACCGTCACCGGCAAGACCTATCAAATCCAGTGCTCGACCAATTGCTATTTGTCGAGTTGGACACCCATGGGCAACCCGATTGCCGGCACTGGTGCAACGATTTGCGTGACCAACGAGATGAGCGCTGCGCCCCAGTGCTTCTTCCGGTTGCAGATGCTATAGACCCGGTTCACGGTGGCGTCGGAATTATAACGCGGGAATTATTGAAGCGTTGTCTTTCAATGGGCTGATTCCAATCAGTCTCTTGACGTGAGTTTCAGGTTCATCGGCAATAAGCCTGGCAATAATCGATAACAATAATGGCACGTCCAATGGCTTTTCCATCAGTGCCCCCGCTCCCGCTTCAATTGCGAATTTTAATTGATTCTGCCTGCCCGTAATTATGACGATTGGAAGAAAGGGATCGAACGAAGTGATCGCGCCAAAGACATCCCAGCCGCTGCTGCCCGGCAGGCTAAGGTCCAGCAAAACAAGATCGGGTCTCCTTTCGATAAATCTATTTATTGTATCGTGGCCATCCGTTGCGAATTCAACTTCATAGCCTTCCGACCCGAATACTTTGCCCAGCGATTCTCGAATTTGGGAATCATCGTCGACGATTAATATGAGCTTTTTCATTGTTGATTGCGTTTAAGGCCAAACCATTTGAAGGGTGTCGTAAACCGGCTTTCTAAACTTGCGCGAAATTGATGTTGGTCACAGCCAACGCTTTTGAACGCTCGTTTTCGGTCCCGGATCCGCTTGGCGCGAGCTTCAACGGGCTCTTCGAGAAGTTGGCGGATATTTTCAAGCAGCTTTGTCACGTCGAGCGGTTTTTCCATCAGGATGTCCGCGCCGGCCGCTTCTGCCATTTCAGCCTGTTTCCAGCGCCCGGTGATGACAATGACGGGCAAAAGAGGACTAAACCTTGGCAGCCACTTCAATAATGCCCAACCGTCCTTTACCGGAAGACCGAGATCCAGCAACACCAAATCAATTGGTTCCTGGGCGACCTTCTCAATCGCCAGTTGGCCATTTCCAGCCAGCACGATATCATATCCTTCCGCGCGCAAGACCTTGCCCAATGCGCCGCGAACGGATTCCTCATCATCTACTATTAGAATTTTTGCAGTCACGAACTTTTGTTTAATCCAGCCTGCGCCTTGTCGCACATGGGCGCTTTGGTTTCGGTAACGGCGGGAGTTGCGGTGGTGTGCGAGGATTCTCGTTTAATTTGCCACTCTCGTCGGGCCGCACAGGCTTTGGGACCCGATCCGGCCCATCGTTGCCGCCTTGGCAATTTTGCCCTGCATGGTCAAGGCGCCGGCTGAAATCTGGTTTTGCGTTTTCATCGCCTTGGCATTTGAATTGCAATATCATAAACATATGATTCATCGGCCTGAATCCTTCTTTAGCCGGTCTTGTGCCAGCGATGACTTGATATACATTGCTTTTATTTTCACGTGTTTTGGCGCGCTCTGTTCGCCCATCGGCTCTCAAGGTGACAAGTCAGGGGCCACTGATGGTCGATTGCTTGCCACCTCATGAACGTTCGCTTGCAATCTTTTCTGTATCTGCTCGCCATCGTTTTGTTGGCTTTCATTATCTTCCTGGTTGGACGGAACACCTGGCGTGAACTGGCCCTGTTGCACCGGAGCTTTTCCTCAGTTCAAGCCGAAGATTATTATCTGCCGGATTATATCCGAACGGCGGTTCGCGAAATGAATGAAACTGTCCTTCGTATTTGCCAGCAGCGCGATTCGGCCGATCAAGTGGCATTTAAGGGCCAAAGCAGCGACCTGGCGGGGTGGATTCGCTCACGCCAGGACACGCTCACAACCCCGGAACAATGCGAAATCATGAAACTGATCGGAGACCAGTTCGAAACTTATGTCGCCAGGAATAATGACTTAATAGCCAGGCAGTTTGAGACCGCGCTCGCGTCTCGCGTGACGGTTACGCCGGAGATGCTGGAAAGCAATGCAGCGCCTGTCTTTCAATTATGCGCCGATTTGCAGGCGTCTGAACAAGCGGAACAAATTCAATTTGTGACGGATTCAAAGCAGGCGTTGTCATGGATTCAAGAGCTCTTGGCCGCAGTGCTGGCTCTGCTGGTCGGCTTGATAATCAGTGGCTCGATTGCGGTGTACACTGGCGTTATCGGCCCCTTGCGGACACAGTTGGGGAAGAGCCGCGCCCTGGCAGCGCGAAATGAAAAGTTGGCGTCTCTGGGAACACTGGCCGCAGGCGTCGCCCACGAAATTCGCAACCCTCTGACAGCCATAAACGTGCGGCTGCACAGCCTGAAGAAAGGTCTCGCCCAAAATTCATCGGAACAGGAAGACGCCCTCGTGATCGGCGGCGAGATCCAACGGCTGGAGCACATTGTCCAGGAATTTTTGCAGTTTGCGCGGCCGGCAGAACCGAAGTTTGTCATCGTGTCGGCCGATAGCATTATGATGAAAATCCAGTCATTGTTCGGGCCGCAACTCGAAAAGGCATCCATTTCATTGGTTATTGAATCAAAGCCGGACATTTGGCTGCGCGTGGATCCGCATCAAATTGAACAAGTATTGATTAATTTAGTCCGAAATGCCGCGGAAAGCATCGGTCACGACGGTGCGATTACACTGCGTGTTAGTCCAGGCAAGGCGCGTTTGAATGATAAGATGGCTCCGGTTGTCAGCATTGAAGTGAGTGACACCGGAAAGGGCATTTCTCAGGAAGTTCAAAAGCGCATGTTCGATCCATTTTTTACCACCAAAGAGGAAGGCACCGGTTTGGGTCTCGTAATCGCCTCGCGCATTATCGAGAAGCATAACGGCTCTTTGGAATGCCGTTCTGAGCCAAATCACGGCACGACGTTTACAATTGTGCTGCCATCTGTTAATACTCAAGAAGTGAATGAACCAGCAACCTAAAATCCTGCTCATTGAAGATGACTCTGCTGTTTCATCGGCGTTGAAAAAAGAACTTCAAGCCGACGGTTACTCCGTTTCGGTTGCCATCCGGGGCGACGACGGTTTGGCGCAAGCCGGCGATAATGATTATGATGTTGTTCTTACAGACTTAAAGATGCCGGGGCTTTCGGGATTGGAATTGATCGAACAACTTCATCGTTCCAGGCCCAAATTGCCAATTATCATGATGACAGCTTATGGCACCACCGAAGCCGCCATCGAAGCCACAAAACTCGGTGCGTACGATTACCTCCTCAAGCCTCTCGACATGAATGAGCTCTTTGACCTGCTTGCCAAAGCGGTCGCTGCAAGCCGGCTTATGTCCGAACCCCTTGAGCTGGGAGAATCCCTTTCCGCGCAGTCGGCAATTATTGGCAACTGCCGCGCCATGCAGGCCGTTTACAAGGAAATCGGCCGGGTCGCTGCCACGTCTGTTACCGTCCTCATTCGCGGAGAAACCGGAACAGGAAAGGAACTTGTGGCGCGCGCGATATATCAGCACAGCAATCGCAATGATAAACCGTTCGTGCCGGTCAATTGCGCCGCCATCCCGGAAACGTTGCTTGAAAGCGAACTGTTTGGGCACGAGCGCGGTGCTTACACCGGAGCCCACGCGCGCCGGGTAGGGCGTTTTGAACAGGCCAATCAGGGCACGATCTTTCTGGATGAAATCGGCGATTTGAGCTTGAGCACGCAAGTAAAGCTGCTGCGGGTGCTTCAGGAAAAGTACATCCAGCGAGTCGGTGGAAACGAAAAAATTCCCGTGGACGTCAGGGTCTTGACGGCCACGCATCGCGACCTTGAAAGCGCTATCCGGGAGAAACTGTTTCGAGAGGACCTCTTTTATCGTCTGAGCGGAGTTACCATCACGCTTCCCTCTTTAAACCAGCGCGCTGAGGACATCCCGGATTTGGTAAAATATTTTCTGCGCCGCTCCGCAACGGAATTGGAAAATGATTCGCCGTCCATACAGCCCGAAGCAGTGGTCTTTTTGCAAAATCAACCGTGGCCGGGCAATGTGCGCGAGTTGGAAAATGTCGTTCGCCAGGCCTTATTGCTCGCTCGCGGGTACTCAATCACTTTGGATCACGTTCAAACGGCGTCTGCCGGCCGTCGCACGCCGGCCGCAGCCGGCGAGCAAACTATCGCGACCTATTTCAACGAGTTGCTGGAGCGCGCCCGGCGCGGAGATGAGCCGGCCCATGCCCGCATGCTCACCGATATGGAGCGGGAATTATTCACACGGGCGATACAATTGGCCAACGGAAACCAGGCAAAGGCGGCGCGCTGGTTGGGTGTCACCCGCACGACGATGCGGGAAAAACTCAATCGCTTCAACCTGCGCCATCCGGAAGGTGATGCCGGAATATCAGCCGGCGCCAATTCCTAATTCTTCGACAGGATGGTTAATCATTGACCGCAGGTGGGTTCCGGGTCGCCAGTACCGTCGGCTTTTCATTCGAAAGGTAGCCGGAATTCATTGTGTTTTGACCTCTCGCATTGTTTCCCTCACTGGCACGGTGAAAGCTTCCAGCGCTTCCATGCGAAATTGAATTCTTATGCGAACATGTAACAAATATAAAATTATGGTGGCGGACGATGATGAAACCGCTCGAGAGTCATTGGGCAAAGCCCTCCAGGGTGAAGGCTATCAGGTCGTTTTAGCAGCCAATGGTTCAAAAGCCGTCGAAATGTTCTGCGAGAAAGCGGACTCCGCCGATTTGCTTCTCATTGACCTGAACATGCACCTGAAAAACGGTTTGGTCGCTGTGCATCAATTGCTTGAAGTCAACTCTTCCCTGCCAATTTTTATTATTACCGGGTTGTCTCACCAGAACAAACTCGCCGAAAAGTCAGGCGTCAGGGCACTCGTGGAAAAGCCAATTGACCTGCCGGAATTGCTCCAGCTCATTCGCAAACAATTCTCTGACGTCGCTTCTTCGGTATCTCGTAACCGGGTTGCGTTCTCTCATTTGCCGGCGGACGGTTTTAACTTGTTCCACCGTTCATTTCTACCGGCTGGCCCCTATGGTCATTGGGGGTTGAATGAATAAAAGCCGGCAGTAATATTGGCCGCGTCCCGCAACCAACCCACGAAAAGCAAGGGTGGCCAGCAACTGGCCACTGTGGATTCACCGCCGGCGCGGTGTGCTCTCAGCGCGTATTGTGGGAACTTCAACCCAGGTAACAGTTTCCGCCGGACCCGCCGCTCAGCCGGCCTTGTGCAGTGCCTGCGCTGTGGCCAATGGGGAAAAGCAATTCATCATGAGATGGCTGACCGTCACCGGCAAAAACTCCAGAAAACGGCTCACTGCCGACTGACATCTCTATACTCTGCCGACGCTCTTGCCGAAGTATTAAATTGAGTTTCCTGATGAATTGCTACATCCCTGTTCAGCTCCGCCAATCCGCGAAGGAATGAGTGGTGGTTGCCGCTGCCGGATACGGAAAAGGCGGCCTATGCCAAAGTCATCCGCGCCTGCCAAACCAATGGCATTACGTTTTGCTTTTGCATGAATCCCCAACTAAACTCCGTGCGGCTTCTCAATTCGGCGAATTCTGCGGACCTCAATCTGTTGTTCCAGCATTACGCCTGGGCGCATAGCCTCGGCGTGAAATGGTTAAGCATTTGCGTAGACGATGTAGAAACAAAGGAATCGCCGGACGTTGTGGCGGCGCAGGACGCCAAAATGGTTAACACGTTTGTCGCGCGCTTGCGCGAACGCGATCCTAAAGCGCAGTTGATTCTCTGTCCCGGTCCCTATTGGGGCGACGGCACGGCCCCGGAGGTTCATGCGTAACTTCAAACGCTCGGACGCGAAATGAACCCGGACGTCTATGTCTTTTGGACCTGCGACGCCGTCGTAACGCCGCGCATCAGGCGCGCCGCGGCGGAAAGCTATAAGAATGCGGTGAATCACCGGCTCTTTTTGTGGGACAACTATCCAGTGAATGACGGCCTGCCCACTTTGCATCTGGGGCCAGTCAGCGGACGCGCGCCTGATTTAGGCGAGGTCATTGACGGTTACATGGGCAATGGATTTGGCGACGCCAAAAAAACGGTTTCAGCCGGCGTCGCCTGGATGCATCAAAATCTCAATCGCCAACAACGGTAGGGACTGCGCTATTCGCAAGTGGCGCTGCCACCGCTGTCCGCGCCGCGTGCAGCGGCGCAACCCGCGGAGTTTTCGGGCCGGGATGGGGACAGCTTTTTCCCACTAGCCTTTTCCAAAAATGAATCTTCTTCGCGCGAACCCTCAGCCCGTCGTCCCATCATCCCGCCTCTTAAAATACAGCGACCACCCCTTGACTACAAAGAAAAGCGCGAGCAATCCGACCGCGTAAAATAAATACAAAGAAATGTGCAGCCAGACCATCCCGGCGCCATTCGAGTTCGGGTTCAACGCCAGCTTGACTCCAATTGCTCCCGGCATGAGCGCCACGAGCGCGGACACCACCAGTTGCAGGAGCGCTGACGGGCCGAGGCGCACGAAGCCAATGGCGACAACGGCCAGCAACGCGCAATAAGCGTACAAAACCGGCCAACTCTTTGGCGGCAACTTATCCGTCATGAACGGGAGAAAAATCGTGACCCAAACTGAACAGCCCAGAAACGTCAGCCAGACAGCCCGCACCGGCCGCCGCGGATATGAGAGCGCTTTTTGCATATGGTCTTGCCGACTTTCGTCGGCCTCTTCATTGGACACGGATCGCGGAACAATGTCACGGTCTTTTGATTTTATCCTATGGAAATTCGGAAAGCGCTCATAATGGCCTGGCAA
>DASYYL010000228.1:0-17753 GCA_035933915.1 Verrucomicrobiia bacterium | reverse complement strand
CTTCGTCATGAATACGAGCTCAAGACGCAAAGAGGAGAATGGCCCGCGCAAGAAACCACGGTTTCGCTTTTTCCCTACCAGCGCGAAGGCATGTTGCATCTGGCCTTTACCGAACGCGCGTTGCTGGCCGATGAAATGGGCCTGGGCAAAACGATTCAAGCCATTGCCGCTTGCGCGCTGCTGCGGCGACTTGGCAAGGCGCGGCGGGTGTTGGTCGTCACGCCTGCCTCGCTCAAGACCGAATGGGAGGAACAAATCCGTAAATTCACCGCGCTGGATTACCGACTCGTTTTCGGTGGAAAAGTTCAGCGCCTAAAATGCTACACACGAGCCAACGGCGCAGCCTTCCCTTTCTTTACGATTGTCAATTATGAGCAGATGGTCGCCGACGCGCTTGACGTAAATGAACGGCTCGCGCCTGATATTGTCGTCCTGGATGAAGCCCAGCGCATCAAAAACTGGAGCACCAAGACCGCCCAGGCCGTTAAACGCCTTCGGAGCCGCTATGCCTTTGTTCTCACAGGCACTCCTATCGAAAATCGCATTGACGAACTCCAATCGTTGATGGATTTCCTGAATCCCACTGTGCTTGGCCCGTTGTTCCGTTTCAACCGCGACTTCTACGAACTGGATGACCGGGGACGCCCTGTCGGCTGCCGTAATCTGGATGTCCTGCACCGGCGCATCAAGCCGTTCATGTTGCGCCGCCGCAAGGCAGAAGTGGAAACGGAATTGCCCGAACGCACCGACCGCAATCATTTTGTCGCGTTGAGCGAGTTGCAGAAGCAAAATTATGCCGCGCATGAACAGCAGGTCATGCAGCTCGTCAATATCGCCAAGCGCCGTCCGCTCACGCAACAGGAGCAGGACAAGCTGCAGCGCGAACTGGCGATGATGCGGATGATTTGTGACACCAACTACATCCTTGATCCGGACGACCGCACCTGTCCCAAGCTGGCGGAAATTGAAAAGCTTCTCGATGAATGCGGCGAAAATCAGGCCAAGGTCATCATCTTCTCGGAATGAGAAAGAATGCTGATGCTCGTGCGCGACCATTGCGATGAGCGCGACATCGGCTACGCCTGGCACACCGGCACTGTTCCCCAGAAACGCCGGCGAGCCGAAATCAACGCATTCAAAGATGGCCCGAAGTGCCGCGTTTTTCTGAGCACCGACGCCGGAGCGACGGGCCTCAACCTTCAAAACGCCAGTGTGGTGATTAATTGTGATTTGCCGTGGAATCCCGCCAAGCTTGAACAACGCATCGGCCGGGCCTGGCGCAAACACCAGACCAAATCCGTCACCGTCATCAACTTGATTTCCGAGAATACGCTTGAACATCGGATGCTCGAAACCCTCGCCATGAAGCAAGCCGTGGCCGTGAGCGTTCTGGACAAGCCCGGTGAAGTGAAGGAAATCAAACTGCGCAGCGGGCGACAGGCCATGATCGAGCGCCTGCAACAACTTATTACCCCGACCGCGCCGAGAGCCGGCCAGCCGCCGGCGGCCCCGGCGAGCAGACCCGCCGATCCGGCGCTGGCATTCAGCCAAATGGCCGCCGAACGCATCAATGGCGCGCTGCTCCGCTGCGAAGAGCGGTATCCGCAGTCCGGCTCACATTCCGTCCTGGTAGTGGTGGTGGATGGGAACCCGAATGACTGGCGCGAGAAACTGAAAACCCTGCACGCCGAAATGTTTGGCCGAAACAAGACCGATCCACTTGCGCCGGTGCAGTTGGAGGTCCTTGACCGCGCCACCGACGAGGCCATTCAACGTCTCATGGGCATGGGTCTGATCAGCAAGACTACACGCGCTACGAGGTTGTTATTTCCATCCCAGGAAGCGGAGGCGGCGCCTCTTTCCGCGGAGGAACTGGCGAAAGCGAAGGCCCACCGCGAACGGGCCGTCCGCAAACTTAAAATGGCGCGAGTGCTGGGAAACACCGGGTTTGTCGAGGAAGCCCGCGCCGCGTTACTCGACGCCATCCACGAATCGGGAATCGCCATGGCGGTGGAGCGGCGCCTGCCCGCGCCGGCGGAGTTGAAGGACGCCTTGCAACCACCCCTTTCACACGGTTGGGGCGAGCCATTGCCCATCCTGCGCGACTTTGCCTGTGACCCGGCGCTCGCCTGGAAACCCGTAGCTGAACGTCTGGCGGGGCTATTGGCCATTTGAGATCCAGTGTTCAACGTCTCGATGGTGATAGAATACCCGTGGACAGTTCCGATTACGAGGTCGAGGGCGACGACGAGGACGAGACAGTCCATGTGCGAATGAACTTGCCAGAAGGGCGATTTTTTGCGAAATAAACCGGACACGGTGGAGAGATGGCCGAGTGGCTGAAGGCGATGGTTTGCTAAACCGTTATACGGTCAAAAGCCGTATCGGGGGTTCGAATCCCCCTCTCTCCGCCATTCTGAATCTTCGGGACTCACGGTGACAAGCTGTGAGTCCTGATGACTTTCGCCAGTGTTTTCAAGGTGATTTTCAATTTTTGTCTCCCTGTTTTTTGTGACAGTCGGTGACACCGATTGACCGCTCGCGCCTAAAGTTCGGGAGTCTATTCGGGAGTCAGACCGTCCGCCAAATCCCGGCAGCGATTCGATGACTTCCCGCAACGGCAACTGCCCCGCATCCGTGTAGTTCTTCATGGTCAGCTTCAAATCGCTGTGCCGCGCCAGTTCCATCGCCAATCGGGGATGCACCTTGTTGATGGAAAGCCGCGTGACGAATGTCGTCCGCAACGCATGATAATCCACACGGCGTCCACGCTCGTCCAGAAACGGAATGTCCGCCTTTTTCAAATCCTGCCGGACTTCCTTCATTTTCGGAACGCCATTGGGGAGCACCAAGCCATCCGTCTTGCTATTCGCCGGTTTCTTGTTTTCGAGAGCTTTCACCAGTTCGGGATGCAACGGCAAGGCTTGTTCCTTGCGATTCTTGTTCACGGCGGCATGAATGCGCAGCAGGCCGCCGGATTCTCCCAACACCAGGCTGGACCAGCGCAACGTCTTGACTTCGTTGCGACGCAAGCCCGCATACAACGGCAGCAGGTAGGCCAGCCGGTTCTCGCCCGCAACTTGGAGCAACCGCGCGGCCTCCTCGTCCGATAGTGCCCGCCGCTGAATCCGTTCCTTGCCGCGCGTGTCCGCCCGTTCTACCAGTTCAAAGGGGTTGACCGTGACGCGGCCTTGTTTGCGCAGCCACGTCCAGAAGGCCGAAAGCACGGCCAGATATTCATTCAGCGTCTTGGGCGCTTTGGCAGATTGCGCCTTGCGCCATGTTTGAAACGAAGCCGGTGTCACGTCCGCCAACCGAGTCCAACCGCATTCCCGCACTAATCGCCGCAGCCGTGTATTTACATGGCGCAGGTGATCTTCCGACCGCCCCAAAACGGTCAACTCGTTGACGTATTCCGAGACCAAATCCAGCAGTGGACTTTGGGCGGCGTCCCGTTCTGCTTTGGCCGGAATCAGCCCCGCCGATTCGTGTTCCAATTCCTGAATCAGCTTGTTGAGTTTCTGCTGCGCAACCTGTTTGTCGGAAACCTCCAAGGCGATGTCGCGCACCCTGCTGTCACCGGCGAGTTTGATGCGGGCGCGATATAACCGGCCCACGGTTCGCTTACCGTTCCGCATCCGTTTCGGTTTATAGATTCTGGCTTCCATGATTCATGCTCCTTTCAACGTTGTTTGACGTAATTTTTCAAAATGGGCATTCACCTGGCTTTGCAGCATTCCGACTGCCCGGCCAACGTGTTGCAACGGTGGCAACTCGCCACTTTCCGCCCTCCGTCTTACCGTCCGCTTGCACACGCCAAAGATCTTCTCCAATTCCGGGAACCGGATTAAACGGTCATTGAACTCGCTTTGCATACAACGTCACTACTCCTCCTTTAATTTCCAAGTCTTGTTTGCTTTGTCCCATTGCATCCCCTTCCGCAGCCGTCTCCGTAGCGCAGCGGCTTTTTCCGGCGATGTCATCGCTACCTGTATTTCCTTCTGCATATAAAGCCAATCCTGTTGCTTGAGTTCCTTGTTGCCGCCGTAATCCCGATATTTCACCTTCCGATTGCCCTTGTCCTTGGGGTCTTGGTTCACGAATTCGTCGGCTTCCCTTTCTTCCTTCTCGCTGGTCGGCTCATCCCCACCGCCTTCCCGCAACAAGCGCGTGCTTTCAAGGAATGGCGTATCATTCGGGTCATCCACAAACCCAACTTTGCGCTTCATTTCCGCTGCCCACGCTTTGCACTCGCTGACCGATACGAGAATAAAGGGGCGTTCTTTGGCGGTGCGCTTGGCCCCGAATGGCCGTGTTTCCTCCTGGGTGACGTAAAAGAAAAAGGCCGTCAATTTGCCTTCCTTGATGCGCTTATGAACGCCCGCCCGCGACACCGGCACGAACATGATGACACCACCGGTCGAAAGTCCCACATCCCCTTTGTAATACTCAGCCAGGAACTCAAACCATTCGCCGCACTCCTTGTAGGTTCCTTCCCGCCGGTAGGCGCGCGTGCCGGGCGTCGGCTCGCCGACAATTGGCAGCAGTTCCTTCGGCACTTCGATGAACGGAAACTGAATGAATGGCATATCGCTTAAAGTAACATATTGAATACAATTGTCAACTATCAATCTTGAAATGTTTCCTGCCGATGGCTTGATGCCGTCTTGCCATCAAGCTTACGGTTGAACCGGATTGTCAAAAACTCCGGCTGGAAATCTCGGCGCGCCTTCCTAACCAGCCGCGTCCATGTCGTGCCTGCGCCGGTCAACGGTGGAGCCGCCAAAAGAAAATCGGCGCGAAGCGCGCTTTGTTTTTTCGGACGACCTTGACGGGCGCGGGCGCGACATATAATCGGACGAGGCAAGCGCGCCGGAGCCAGGTTTGGCGGATGGAAATTCTGAGGTGTCAGTCCGCAAGTTGCTCTTCTACTGCTTTGGCGGAAACTGCTATTCCGGCGTCGTGCGAATCCACCGCGCATTTTGGGGCGTGGCGCGATTGCGCTGCCAGAACTCAATCCCTTCGTGATGCACACGACCCACGATGCCCATGCGTTGCGCCTGGGTTTTGAAACGCGGATGTTTAAGAAAACGGCGCATGAAATGCGCTGCGTCATCCGCCCGCACATCCAGCCACGCTAAACCATAGGCCGGGTGACACAGGGAAGGGTCAAAAAAATCCCAGTCCAAGGTGAAAAATGTCACCCCGCGGTGTTGGTGCAACAGAGGAATGATGTCAGGGTCTTTCACCCCAAGCCGGGCAATATCCCGTCCGATCAGCCGGAAGGGAATGCGCCACTCCTTTAGCAGCGGCAACTGGTCTTTCGGAAAATTTTCGTCCAGTAGATTCAAGCGAATGCCGGTTCGGATTGTCTCCGCACTGGCCGCCGCGCGGCAAGGCCGTATCGTTCAAGCAACGCCTCTTGCGCAAGTCGGACGGCTTCAGCTACGGCACTCAACGGGATGCGCCCGCCCCAGCGCCGGTTGCAGATGAAGTCCCACGACCGGCCTTCGGCCACGTCCTCCAAAACCTGCCAAACCATAATGCGTGTCCCCTTGAACGTGGGTTTGCCGTGGCAGATTTTCGGGTCGGCCACGATATATTCGCCCAATTCAATGCGCTCCGTCGCGTGTTTGCCGTTTCCGTTTTTCATTCTCACAAATCATAACCGAATTGCAGGAAAATCACAAGCCGCACAATTTCGCAAAAACAGAAAGATCGAAGCGGATGTGCTTTAGGTTTACGCCCTCATGCCGAATCCAAAATCATTTCAACTTTTTCCTGCGGTGGACAACTGGCTTTGAATTCTGCAAAATACTGAGCGTTGCGGCGACGGACCACGATCACGATATGGGCTTTTTTGAAAATCTTTTTTTCGTTGATAAACTGCCGCCGACGCGGCGAATACACTTTCAACGACCCCGCCAGCGTCGGCATGAGGAAGAAATTCGCTCTGCCGCCCGCCCGGCCTTTGAATGCGTGAAAGATGGTTTATATGAAAATAAAATGGATCCGATTCGATTCAGTTAACGTGGTAGCGCCGCCCGGCGTCACGATACCGAACTTCAAACCGTGCATTGGGCCGGGAGCGGGCATTCAAGCCGGACAGATGAAAGTGCGGGGAGATGATGTGGTCGAGATTGACGCGGCTGGTATGCGAGAACACCCAAAAGATCGTTTTTGGTTCACTGACACACGCGGAATTACATATTTGTCGGTTCCCGGTGAGTTATTTATTCAACTCAAATCCAAAGAGTCATAATATGGCAAGAAAACCAGGCCCATTTGAGGCACAATTTCGTTTGATGGCTGGAACGGGAAAAGGCATCAAGTTGGATGAAATACCAAATGGAAAAGGGGAGTTTGGCTTGGAGGTAACGAATCCAGTGCCCGCTGACGGCGTCCCGTTGAGCGAATTGTATTTCCGTTTTTTACTCACGCCGGAAAATCAGCGTCCCCAATTCAAGCGGGTTGGTTCTTGGGAGACGCCTCAATTCGGCGGACCAACCGACGGATATGACCTTTTTGATTCAAAAGGAACATTTCTCGCCCGAATTTACGTGAACGCTTACGCTGGCGGCACATCCGAGAAAGCGCCAAAGGGTTTCAGATATTTCAGGCCGTTTAAGGATGATCCAGCGATGGCAAAAGTGAGCGCGGAGATTGGCGAAGTCTTGAGAAAAGACAAGGCCGCCAAATCTGGGCAAGCGATCAATTTAGCAAAGCAATTAGATCGCCGAGCAGGACGCTCCGGTTGTTTGCTGTTTTTTCTCGCGCTGGCCTTTGGAATGATTGGAGTAATTTCGGTTTTTATCGTGTGCCTTCGTTTTCTTTAGTCGCTGAACCTATGAACTCGAACCAACTGACTGAATTGAATGACGAAATAAAGCGCGGACACAATATTCTGCGAGGATGCCGTTACGATGCAAAAAACAAGCGGTTGACACTCATCCTTGGCTTTAGTTTTCATGAAGGCTCTGCCATATCAGTCGTCGTAGAAAGAGCAACCGAGCCTCAAAATCTTCCCAAATGGATCGGACAAGAAATCTACGGCGTTCGCGTTTGCTCTCAATTCGACCGCACTGAAGTTCACATGGACTTTGGCCCGACGATTACGTTCACTGTTCTCGACGAAACTGCGAGCAAACCGCCACCACAGGAGGAGGGAGTGTAATGGGCTTTTTTGAAAATCTTTTTGGCGGCGATAAATCGCAGCAGTATAATCCTTCGGAGCCGCCGCCGCTGCCGCTTCCGCAACACGAAAACGTCAAACGTGAACCGTTCCCTCCTGGCAGTGTGTTACTCGGCAAATACAAAATCATTCGAAAACTGGGAGAAGGCGGGTTTGGCGTGGTGTTGCTTGCCAAAGGGAAACCAAATGAACCGCTCATAGCGCTCAAAGTCGTGCGCTCCGACTTGGAATTTGCCGAGGATGCCATCCAGCGGTTCAAAAAAGAGGCCGGCATCTGGATCAATATGGATGTCCATCCGAATATCGTGCAGGCCCACTTCTTTGAAGCGGTCGGCGGGCAAATGGTCATCGGAATAGATTACATTGAAGCGGATGCGAATGGTTGCGTGACACTGGCGGATCATATTCGGCGCGGAATTGAGCCAAAGCATCTCATGCTTTGGGCGACAGATGTTTGCAAAGGAATGAGCCATGCCCTTTCAAAAGGACTGAAAGCTCATCGTGATCTTAAACCGACAAATATTCTGATTGCGGATGCTGACTATTTTCGTCCATATCTTCCCGCGTGGCGTCCGACTATTGCGAGGGTTTCGGATTTTGGGCTGGCGGGTCAGGTCATGCCACCAATTTCGCCGTATGATTCTTCCGATAGCTTACAAATCGGCGCTACCGTGGCTGGCGAAATTTCAGGAACGCCAGCTTACATGGCGCCGGAACAGTTTGACGGACTGATTCACTGTTCTGAACGGAGCGACATCTATTCGTTTGGTTTGATCCTCTACGAATGTGTGGCGGGAAAATTGCCGGTGCGACAAAATCCCAATTGCCGAAACGGGCGCGAAATTTGGGCAGACTTTGCCCGGCAACATCGGGAAAAGAATTTCGCCAAACTGGACAGCTTGCTTTGGCCGATAATTGCCAAGTGCATCGGCAAAAATCCAGCGGACCGCTTTGGTTCGTTTTCTGAAATCGAGTTAGTCTTGTATAATTTATTGATAGATCATTTCGAGATCGTTCTTCCGGCACTGGAGCCGATCTATGAACGAGATGCAGGCGGTCTGGCAAATAAAGCAGCAAGTTTAGTGCAATTAGGCGAGCACACGGCGGCACTGAAAAATATCGAGCGAGCGCTGGAGATGGAGCCTGCCAACGCCGGTTTTCTGATAAACAAGGCCAACATCCTTTTGGGCTCGAAAAAACCGACCGAAGCGCTAGAAACGTGCCGCGCGGCATTAACGCAAAGCCCGAACCATGCGGGTTGTTGGATCACGCTTGGCCTGTGCTTGAAAGACCTCGGTCAGACCGACGAGGCGATAGGCGCATACCGCAAGGCACTTGAGCTGGATTCTACGAATCACGTCGCCTTCTTTAATCTCGGCACCTGTCTCGCTGAAGCGGAACGGCGTGATGAAGCTGTTCATTTCTTAAAACAAGCGGTGCAGTTTGCTCCCGCTATCGCCGCGTATCATTTCAACCTCGGCCAATGTCTCCTTAAAATGCAGCACATCCCGGAAGCCAAGCATTGTCTCAACAGAGCAATTGAACTTGATGCCACCGATTCTGCGCCTCACAAATGCCTCGGCGATATTTGCTACTTATTCGACAACAATCTGAACGAAGCCGAAAAGCAATACCGAAAAGCTTTGGAATTAAATCCCAAAGACCATTTCGCGTGGCACGCTTTGGGATGCGTGTGTGGTGAGACTCGAAGATACAATGATGCGCTCGCTTGTTTCCGCAAAGCCGTTGAAGCGCATCCCGGATACTTCGATTCGTGGAAAAGGATGGGACAGATTTACGCCGATGCGCGACAGGCTGCAGAAGCCGTGCAGTGTTACGAGCGTTGCACAGCGATAGAGCCTCAAAATGAGGATGCGTGGATTGAATTGGGTTACGCACTCCTTCCAGCCGGGCAGCCGGCTAATTCAATGTTGGCTTTTGTCAAGGCATTGAAGCTAAACAGTCGAAATTACACGGCGTGGTGCTATCTGGGACAGTTTTTTGAAAGAGCGAAGTGTGAGGCCGACGCCAGAGAAGCTTATTCCAGAACGGTTGCTTACGCCAACAATTCGGATGGCAGACCCACGGAGGATGAAATATTCGCGCGACAGCGTCTCTCACTACTAGCTGCTTCCGGCGGAAAAAGCATGTTTGATTGGAATGAGTTCCCAATTCAGGTATGAGCACCAAATTGAAAATCGTTCTGGACACAAATTGCTTCATTAACGCGCAAAACAACGTCGCGCTTTCGCACTGTGCTGTTCAGGAAATTCTCAAGGAACACGAAAACGGAACGATAGAACTCTATGTCAGCCGTCACACCCTTGATGAATTGGAAAGAAAGCCCGATGCGGCACTTGGGATTGCAAAAACGTTTCCCGTCCTTCCTCATTTTCCGGTCGGAACGTGGGCAGAACAAGTCGCCTCATGGGATCAGATGGAGGGGACATGGTGTGATGCCGAAGTGAACGACTCAGTCCAGCAAGAGTTGAGCAAACTTGCGAAAAGCGGGAATGACATTCGAGATCGTGGAGCATTTCTGGATGCTTTGCGAGCGAAAGCAGATGTATTCGTGACATCCGATCAACACCTTGTTGCAAACGGGCCAGCGAAAAGAATTTTCGAGCGATTTGGCCTGCGCATTCTTTCGCCAACTCAATTGCTGCCAGTCATCCAGTCGCGTTCATAGAATTTTAATGCACCCACGAGACGACATTTTGAGTTGGAGCGACCGATTTCTGACGCGCGAGGAACAGCTCGTTGCGTCCGGCACTGACCTGGCGCAACATGCTGATCAATATTATCGGTGCGATGATCCTCTTTGCAGTTTGCTTTTTCGGATGTTGATGGACGACAAGGGGCAGTTCGCCAGAGAATTTTTTCCGTTTTACCGCAAGATGTCGGTTCTCGCGTTTCCGCAAATAGAGGCAAGTTTCCCGGTGTGGCTGATGCTGGCTTTCGCATCAGGCCAAGTTTACGGAGGGCATTTTCCAAAGCTGGCGGACGATCTTTTTGAAAACGACCGGCCTCAAGCGCAGTCTGCTTGGGATATGCTGGCGGCGCTCCGTCGTCGGCTCGAAGGAACTCGAATCACCTGGGTCAAATTGGCAAAAGCGCTCAACGATTGCGTCGGGAACGGCTGCGATCAGAAAATGACAAAGGTCATTGAATGTCTGCAAACCGCGACTTGTGCGGGGTTGCTGGCATCCACGACCGCGCGAAATGACATTTTGCAGATGGATTTTCTTGAGCAAGTTCAACAGTCAACGCGCCCCTCCAAATTGCCGATTCACTTCACGGCGGCAATCAATGGGCCGTTGGTCGCGCATGGCAGGCGAGCGCTGGATTTGATGCTCCATCCTCTGCTTGACGTGGCGTTTGAAAAATACGTTCCGACGCCGCTTGAAGGCCACGTCATTCTGAAATACTTGAATCAAGAACTCCACCGTTTCAATTCCAAAGGCGAACAAGAATGTCCCGTTGACAGTCGAAATTTGGTCAAATGGATCGCCGACGCCATGACCTATGCCCGAACATTGGCCGACACCGACGGCGATTTGCTTGCGAAAGTTTTCGTTGAAACCGGCCAATCGCAATTACGAGTAGTGCTCAAAATTCTGCAAGAGGTTTCCTTCGGGATTGAGGAAAATAGTCCGCAATGCATTACGGATGTAATTCTGCGGTGGCATGAAAGCATGTTTGGCTGGCGCGAGCCTGAATATTACGGCCAAGCGCTAGAGCGGATTGTTCATTGCGTGGACATGGCAATCTGGCTGGTATGGGCACCTGAATTGAGCGATTTCCCCGATGTCAGTTCAAAGCGCGGGATGGCAATGTGAAGAATTGAAGGTTCTTCCATTACTGCCAAGTGCAAAAACCTTTTCGTTTTCGCAAATTCCGCCGCCGTGCAAGGATTCCTTTCTGGCCAAACCCAAAGGCGCGTGGCGGGAAATGGCCATCGCCCGCGCGTGGCCGACGCATAGACCTTCAGGCATGTGCGGATTCGTGGAACTTCCAGAATGATAATTCTATGCGATATAATTCCCCCCCCCGCGCAATTCCTACGAGCAAAACTCCGGGAGGCGGGCTGCGGGTCAACGGTGGAGCAGCCGGGGCAACAGGGGCTGACGACCTTGACGCGCAGACTGGCGACCCACGATGGAGTGGCCGATTCGCGCGCATGATCCCCGCGCCAATGCGTTGACGAATGTTGGCGGGGGCATTCCTGAACATCGGGTCAATACGAATATCTCGCGTCCATCTTGCCTGCATCCGCTGGCAAAAATTTCGAGACACCATCCCCTAACGAGTTCGTTGCGAAAAATCGCTGCCCGAAACCGAGCGGCAAAAGGCGACAAAAAGCGGCAACGAATTTGCCGCAATTTGTCGCTTCAACTTGTCGCATTTTGCCGCCTTTTGTCGCTAGGCGCGCGTTCATCAACAATGATGCAAATGGTAATTTTAGACAGGGCACGCGTTACCCCTCGTCAGGACGAGATTTTTACGGCTCGCCAAAGTCTCGCCGACGATTGCGCGAAGTCTCGCAAATCGGAAAATGTAACGTCCGACAGGACATCTTGCGAGATGCTTCGCGCAATGATGCGCTTATTGCAAAGGTTGGTGCTTCCGACGTTGCTTCGCCATTGCGAACCACGATGCTAACCATTTGCTAACTCCGCGTGAATCGCCTTCCCATTGTATGGCTCGCTGTGCGTCGTCAAGGACACTACGAAAGACGGCTCAAACATGACTCGCCGTTTTGTCGTTCCTCCTTGACGGTGCTCGCTTCGCCAAAGACCGATGGCGATTAGGAATTCACGCTGGAAGTGTCACGGTCATGGGTGGAAAACAGCAATGAATCAAACCGGCAATTCGCCGGATTGGATAAACGCGCCACGAGCTGCGTGAGCGGCGGTTACGATTTGGGGGCGTTTTTTGCTTTCAGGAAAGCGTCGAGGTCTGCCTTTTCTGCGGGACTCATCATTCTCACGTTGGCAATGCGCGGTCCGCGTGACGTGTAGGGCGGATTTTCTTTTGCCGGTGGGGGAACATTGCTCGCCGGCACGGTCGTGGTGGCCGGCGGTGGCTTTACGTCTGCGGCGGGCGCATTTTGAGGCGCGGCAGTGACAACGACGGTTGGCGCGGTTTTCATTCGTTTTCGCCGCTTGCGTGATTTGCCGCCGTCCAGGACGATGCGGCCGTATTCGGCCACGCGCGCCCGGCTGGTTTTGATGCCGTGTTGTTGCAGCAATTCCGCAACTGACCTGTAGGACGCCCTTTTGGCACGTAGTTCCACGATGGAATCATGGAATGGTTTGAGGCTATTGAATGGCACGCGATGAGGATTAGGCCGAAATTCCTGAATGGTTTTGCGCAGCGATTCAAGATCGGGAGTCGGTTGTGGTGTGGTTGGCGTATTCATAATTTTTGAATGTGACGGTCGAAAGCCGGTGGCAGGAATCCCACAAGTTGCTCGCGGGATATTGCGCTGGCTGTTGCACGGCTGTTGCGCCGCCGTCGCGCCGACAGATTGCGGGTTGTCTCGCAAGTTTCCGGCGCGGACGCTGCGCGTCCGACATCGGCGTAACGCAAGTTATCTTGCGAGCCGTCTCGCCGGCCATCCGGCGACCATGCGTCGGCTGCTGTGCGACTGTTGCGCGGACATTGGACGGCTATGACGCGAGACATCTCGCCGGATGTCTTGCCGGTTGTGTCGCGGACGTTGCGCGACCATCTCGCGGGACTCCGCACAAGTTCCGGCGAGCCACTGGCGAGTCGCAAAACCTTAGCCCGGCTAAGGGATAAGGCTTCCACCCTATCAAGGCGGTAGCCAACAACCGTGCGACTGCACCGTGACCTGAAAATTGTTGCATCGCGTTTTACACGCTTTGTGAACGCGACTGCGCAAATTGATGATGCGATTTGTGACGTGAAATTGAACGTGCCCGCGTTTGCCTGTTTGCAGATGCGCCGGGCACAGCTTAGTTGCTGGGAGTAGAATGCCGTCATGTTTAATCCGTTGTTTCGTCGTCGCCGTTCCACGTCTGGTCAACCCCGATGCCGATTATTGGCGGTGGTGGTGACTGTGACGGCGGTTGCATTGTGAAAATGACGCCGGGAATGAGCGTGGTGGAATTTATATGTGGCAATCTTCTCCGCAGACCGCCGCTCAATATCCAGCCGATGGCGAGCAAGCAGAGCCAGACAAACACCAGGTAAAGATAAACGCCGTAATTTTGAATCAGGCCGTCCAGTGCGTTGAAGATGGGGTTCAGCAGATCAGCAGGGTTTAAGTTCATGGTTCGTTCTCCGTTTCCGGTTCGTCAGTCTCACGTCCAAACCACAACTGTGGCGGTTGCCAGGCCCGCCAGCACGTTTTCCCAGCGCGGCGGTCTCCGAAATCGTGGCTGGCCAAATTCCCCGGCCTGCGGGCGCGTCAAATTCGATTGCGGCGCGCCCAGGTGAAATGTTGAGTTCATGGCCATACAGGTCGGTGGAAAATCAGCCCGCCGTTTTGACGAGTGCAAGAATGGCGGCTTTGATTGGAGCGGGGAGTTTTGCCCAAGCGGTGACTACTTGAGACAGTTCGGGACAAGCCGGGATTGGATTTCGGGAGTCTATTCGGGAGTCTGTGTGAGATTCCCCTTTATTTACGGGCAAAACATTGGGGTTCGAATCCCCCTCTCTCCGCCATTCTGACTTTTCGTGACTCATGGTGACAAGCTGTGAGTCACGAAAGTGTTTTCAATGTGATTTTCAATTTTTTTCTCCCTGTTTTTTGTGACAGTCGGTGACACTGATTGACCGCTTGCGCCTAGAGTTCGGGAGTCTATTCGGGAGTCAGACCGTCCGCCAAATCCCGGCAGCGATTCGATGACTTCCCGCAACGGCAACTGCCCCGCATCCGTGTAGTTCTTCATGGTCAGCTTCAAATCGCTGTGCCGCGCCAGTTCCATTGCCAATCGGGGATGCACTTTGTTGATGGAAAGCCGGGTGACAAACGTTGTCCGTAACGCATGATAATCCACGCGGCGTCCACGCTCGTCCAGAAACGGGATGCCGGCCTTTTTCAAGTCCTGGAAATCCACCTTGAGCATCATCGGATAAACCATCAGCCACAGCAGCACGCCAATCGGCACGTTCACTTGCGAGTCTTGGCCGAATTGTAGTTTGCTCATCGCGGCGGTGAGATCGGGAAACAGCTTGCCAAAGGCCACGCCCACCACCACGCACAGCAGCACCCACACAGTGAGAAAACGCTCGAAAAAGGCCAACCTCTTGGATTTCGCGCCGCCGGGCGGTTCGGGAATGAAAGTCGTTGAAGATGGTTTTTCCATAAATTAAATTTCAAGGCCGGGTTGCCAGCCAAGCGAGGATTTTGTTTTCAATCTGGTCGCGGATTTCACGGAACTTCTGCAACAGCTGTTCCTCCGTGCCGCTCGCTTCAGCCGGGTCTTCAAACGGCCAATAGAGGCGTTCCAACGCGAACGGGTAAATGTGGGGACAATTTTTCTGCGTCCGTTCGCAAACGAGGATGGCAAGCTGAAACTCCGTTTTGCCGAGGAACCCATCTAATCCCTTGGCCCGGCAGCCGGACAGGTCCACGCCTACTTCGTTCATCGCGCGAACGGTCAGCGGGTGAATCGCCGTGGGTTCCAGACCGGCGCTGGCCACGTCAATCAGGAAATATTTCTCCATAACATCGTGGTTTAATGTGACTGTTCATAGAACTCTCCTGTTGGTTATAGACTACTGTTCGATTCGATTGGTTTGCGTGCCGTAATTTCCAAGCTGGTGACAAAATCATCGGGCTTGGTTTCGGGAGGCAGTTGCGCCGCGATTTTCAAATAGAGCGGGTCCTGGCCTTGCATTAACGCATCCACATAACCGGCCTTGGAATTCAGCCGCACATCCGCCAGTCCGGCGTCGCGCGCCATGCGCTCCGTTTCCGACACCAACACCGCGCCGGCCACGCAACCCACCAGCGCCTCGACCATTTTCAACACTTCGGGCGGTAAGGGCTTCAGCAACGCCAGGTCGGACACGGCGACGCGCCCGCCGGGCTTGAGCACGCGGGCAATTTCGCGCCAGACCTGCGGCTTGTCCGGCGAGAGATTGAGAACGCAATTGGAAATCACAACGTCCACGGAGTTGTCGGCGACCGGGAGATGTTCTATTTCGCCAAGCCGGAACTCGACGTTGTCCAGTCCGGTGCGTTCGCGGTAAGTGGGGATGTTCTTGCGCGCCCTGGCCAGCATTTCCGGCGTCATGTCCACGCCGATGACCCGACCGGTCGCGCCCACTTTGGGGCCGGCGACAAACGCATCGAAGCCCGCGCCGCTGCCGAGGTCGAGCAGCACTTCGCCGGGGCGAAGCGCGGCCAGCGCGGCGGGATTGCCGCAAGACAGGCCGATGTTCGCACCCTCCGGCAGCGCCGACAGTTCCGCGTCCGCGTAGCCGATCTGGCGGGCTAGTTGGTCGGCGTCCACGGCGGACATGCCGCCACAGCAACTGGATTGGCGGCGCTCGCTGCCGTGTTGAGCAATTTGGCCGTAGCCTTCGCGGATCATCCGCGGCACCGTTTCAGGATCAGTTTGTGGAGTCATAATCGTTTAGTCATGGTTTTGCATTGCCCGCTTTTGTCTGGTCGCGGCGACCGGCGGCGTAAGCTTCAAACACGCGCCTGATTTCGTCACGCACACGGCGGAATACCGCGAGTTTTTCCTCGTCCGAGCCGGTGGCGTGGGCCGGATCATCAAATCCCCAATGATAACGGTTCACCTGGCCGGGAAACATCGGACACGCCTGATCCGCATTGCCGCAAACGGTGATGACGGTTTCCACTGGTTGCTGCAAAAAGTCGTTCATGTGTTTTGAACGATGCGCGGAAATATCAATACCGATTTCCTTCATCACATGGATGGCGAGTGGATGCACATAACCGGCGGGCTTCGACCCGGCGCTCTGGACGTTAAGCGCATCACCCGCCGCCGCGCGCAGAATGCCTTCGGCAAGATGGCTGCGGCACGAATTGCCGGTGCACAGGATTAGGACGGTGGGTTTCATTTGCGACATTGGCGTTTGCATAGTTTGCTCGCATCCAGCTTCAGGATTTTCTTGAGAAGTTTTTTGTCGTTCAGGATGCGCGGATCGTTTTCAGTAAACTTGTCCACCCAATCAATGGCCCATCGGATAACATCGGGCACTTCGAGGCTTGGCAGCCGGTAGTAAATCCAGCGCCCATTCTTGCGCGAATCCACCAAGCCCGCCCGATGAAGGATGGACAGATGCTTGGACACGGTGGACGGGGCCAACCCGAACATTTCGGTGATCTGGCAGACACACAGTTCCCCGCCGCGCAGTGCCATGAGAACGCGGATACGATTTTCGTCCGCCAACGCCTTGGTGATGTTCATTACTTCGCGCATGACACTTCTCCATATTTCGACAAATAGCGAAATATAATTACAGCCCTTTCCTAGCCGTGTCAAGGAGCGGTATATATGAGCCAGACGCCGCCAAGCAGGACAAGGACGCCGCAGACGCTTTTCACCACCGCGACGCCTCTGGATTGTTCGTTCCAATTCAGGAAACGTTGCACGAGTTCGGTGGAAGTGCCCGCCGCAACAGTCACGGAGCAATGGCCGATGCCATAGGGCGGCAGCAACAAAGCGCCGTAGAGAAAATTCGTCGCCGCCAGCCTGAATGTGACGGCCAGCATCGGTGTCATGTAGGCGAACGTGCAGGGGCCAAGCGCGATGCCAAACACCAGTCCGAGAATGAGCGCGGCCAGCAATCCCTTCCGCTTATGCCAACCTGCCCCGGCCCAGACCACGGCATGGGGATGACGTCGAGCAAATGCAATCCCACCACAAAAAAGATCAGCGCGACGAAGCAATTTCCATAACGGCCAACGTCACCCATCATTCGGCCCGCTGCGGCAGTGATTACCCCGATGGCAGCGATGGTGGTGAGGATGCCGACGGCCAGCTCTGTCCTTAAGATCAACGACTATGTCAGCCAGGCCGCCATCCTGACTGACGACATAAAAGCAGGTCGGGGGTATTTCCTTGTGTCCGTGCCGATTCTCGTCCGCTACTTTGGGCAAATTGTCTGCTGCCGACCATTTGTTGCTGCTTATATTGTGACGCGAAACAGATTAATTAAATTAAATCTTAATTAGGCTTTAATGCCCCCTTCATCTTCGAGGCGTCTATTACTTATGAAGGCAATGAAAGGGTGCCTTTGGCAGGGCGGTCGGCCAAAAAGTGGACGAAGACGTCTGCAATAAAATAGAAATGGTGAATTTTATGACAGCCAACGTTTTAGAAAATGAAGGGGCGCTAATTCGATAGTCTCAATGGAAGATCACGAGGCAACGAACGAAGCTTTGAAATCTTTTTATCGTATTTTGGAGGTGGTCGTCAAAGCTGATGGTTCTGATGTGCACCTCAAGCCGGAGGCTCCCGTCCGAGCCCGCATTCATGGCGCATTGACGGCGCTTGATTTCCCATGGACAACCGCGCAGTGGCTCAAGGATGTGATACAGCGGATCGTTCCG
>DASYYL010000027.1:0-34682 GCA_035933915.1 Verrucomicrobiia bacterium | reverse complement strand
CGCGATGCTACGCCCGGTGAGCAGCAGCTCGACAGCCTGTTTTCGGAATGCTTTGGAATGAGATTTTCGACTCTTAAGGTGCTTCATAAGCGTTGCCTCAAATGATACAGGTCGTGTCCAGTCCTTCGGGGCAACCTCAATGGGTGGAAAATAATTAGATTCCCTCAAATGGATACGGCGGCGACGTTTGGCGTTGCGTACAGGAGCAATAATATGCGCATAACCGTTGCTGGATGTTTGCCGTACCGATCACAGACCCGACCTTAGGGCGCGGGCGGAAAGAGGACATCGTAGATTTTGCGGAACAGTTTAAGCATTACTCAAGGTTCTGCTTGTTGCTGGTATTTTTCAATGTGCCTGCGCCAGGCAAGGTTCACTTTAGCTTGAGGAGTGATTCGGCGCGTCAGCGCTAAGGCATGTCTTAAATTAATACACGAGCAAGTCTAAAAAATGTTCTAGACATGGCAGAATCGTCGTGTATGCTTAAATCACAGAATGACAGGTATTTGCAGAAATGGTGACTGCATGAGCCCGGTCGTTTTGGAGGGGGTGGTGAGAATGTTTGCATTTGCTTCAAGAGTTTCCTTTAGATCTCAAAACCGTGGCTTCGGCCTGATTCGTGCTGACAGATAATCGGCGGCCCGGCCTCGATGGTGTTGAGACAACAAGCGACTCGTGCATTCTTGATGAAGCTTCAAGTCAGCAATCCTTCGCGGTCGCGCATGATCGCTTATAAAGTACATGTTGACTAAATTCACAATTCTAGCAGTCGTCGGTTGGTCACTTGTCATCGCCGCAAGGGCAGAAAGTCTGATCACAAACGACTTTTGGATATGTGACCGCACGAACACTTCGAAATTGGGGACACTGGATAATCCTTTTGACGGGTCGAGCCAGGCCAAATTTGACGCCGTGATGAGCAACATGCCGCCAAACTGCGCGATCCATATTCTCGCGGGCACGTACGAGACATGGGGCCAACTTAACTGGAGAGTTAAAACGGGCCAAAAAATCATTGGAAGTGGAATTGATGTAACGATCCTGCAGTTTTCCACGAACACCCGGATTGTCCAGGGCGGTCCAGCGGTCATCACCAATGATGGCAGCCCTGTGACAAATGTTGTGGTCTCTGACCTGACGGTGGATTGCAATTACACCGGGCAGGCGGAGAGTCACCATGGCGTTATCATAGACGGAACACAAAATGCCGTAAGACGGGTTAAAGTAATAAATCTGGGGTATTATCCGGGCAGCAATACGGAAGCCTGGGGTATTGCCCTTGGTAACGCCCACCTCCCAGTCAGCGCCGGCAACATTATAGAAGAATGCGAGGTTGGTCCGTTGGCGGCCGGACACAATGTCTCAGGAATAACCCTTGAGGCCGGGCCTTCTACGTTCATCAGCGGAACTATGCGAATTAACCGGGTCTTCCTGATCCCCGACCCGGTCGGGGCGCAAATCGCGCTTAATTGCTCATGGACGACTGATTGTCAGGTGGAAGACAACTATGTGGACGGCGCCGATAGCGGATTTGTAACCGACACTGGCGGGAGCACAAATATGCTATTTGTTCATAACATATTTAAACACGTTTACTCAGGATTTGGCTTTTGGAAATACCATCGCCAGAACCTTACATTCGCGTTTAACAAAATTTCGTTGTGTCCTACCAATTCGTATTTCAGCACGGCGTTTGGGTTTCCGGACGGGACGGCCCATACCAATATCACGATAATCGGGAATGATGTGGGCTGGGACGGCACCCCTTCGAAGAGCGCTTATTTTCTTTACGCGACGAATGTCTCGGGCTTGACGGTAGCGGACAACAGGATGGATTCGGGGCTGCTTAATTACATCTCCGCGTCAGGCTTGAATATGCATAACAACTATGATTTGAACGGAAATGTCCTGCCGAAATTGAATAATCCGACGATTGATGGAACACAGGTGAGGCCGCTCGGCATGGCGCTGATTAACAGCGCGGAAATCTCATCGGCATTAACGAATTTAGGATTGCCGGGCAATCCGGCGGCGGTGGTGACAAATAATGAAACTGGCGTCAGTTTGAGGGGGGCATTTGCGGGAAACGGCAACTTGAGCGGGACTTTTAGCGGGACATTTGCTGGAAACGGCAACGGGCTGACAAGTCTGAATGCTTCACGATTGACCAGTGGAACCATATCTCTAACGCAGTTGCCGGGTACCGTTCTGGGGAACAACAGCGACAGCAGCATGTTAACCTATGCCAACCCTGATTTGGGCGCTGTTTTAGGCATCAGTAACGCGCTGAGCCCCGATGCCGCGTTCAAATTGAACGTCTATACGGCGACGGATTATCTTAGCACAGCCGATTCCGCCGGCTATATTGATATCAACGAACAGAGCAGGCGGCTCTTTTTGGGAAGCCCTTCAAAACCGATCACCCGGTTAAATATGCAGAACGTCCAAATCGGCGAGGATTTTCCGTCCATGACTATTAATACCCAGGCAAATTACGTGACCCCACCGGCCAACTGGAACTGGGCTTTCGTTTCGTCGGCGCAAGGGCAGGGATATTTAGCGCTGATAGCCAATTCCGCCAGTGGATATATTACCGGCCAGCAGAGCACGGACCCGGGCGCCGGGAATCGGAGCCTCGCCTTTATGACGTTTTCCGATGGGAATGACGTTTACCATCAAACCGCGCAATATGTCTTCGATACCGCCGAAACGCCGGACTCCTGGTATTCCGACCAGGTATATTGGGGCTGGAGGTTCGCGGGCACACAAGTCGCCGATATTGACACAAACGGCTCGTGGAATTTGAACGCGCCCGTCTTTTCGGTTTCAGGGAATATTGTTGGCAGCAATTTTACAGGCAATGGAAAAGCGCTGACTAACATTCAAGGGACTTCCGTTGTTGGCGGACTAAAGACAAACATCACGGTTTTGCGAGCAGGATCGAATCTTGGAACCCTTTGCTTTACGAACGGGATATTGGGCGCCATGCGTTAACACTCATTTATCGTTTCTAAAAAACATGTTAACTAAATTTGCAATTCTAGCAGCCGTCGGTTGCTCGCTCGCGGTCACGGCCAGGGCAGAAACGATCATAACAAACGAGTATTGGATTTGCGCCAGCACAAATACGTTGAACCTGGGAACGCTGGCGAATCCATTCGACGGCTCGGACCGGGCCAAATTTGACGGGGCGATGAGCAACATGCCGCCAAACTGCGCGATTCACATCCTGGCCGGCGCGTATGAAACATGGGGGCAAGTTAACTGGGGAGTTAAAACTGGGCAAAAAATCATTGGAAGCGGAATCGATGTCACGGTCTTGCGGTTTGCCACGAATGTGCCGGCCGTGGCAGACGGCCCGGCTGTCATCGCCAGCGATGGCAGCCCTGTGACAAACGTGGAGGTGTCTGACCTGACGGTGGATTGCAATTACGCCGGGCAGACAGAGAGTTATCATGGAATTGGATTGGACGGAACACAAAACACAGTAAGGCGGGTTAAAGTGGAAAACCTGGGGTACTACCCGGACAGCAATATGGAAACCTGGGGAATTGACCTGGTTAATTCCTACCTTCCGTACAGCGCCGGAAATATTATCGAGGAATGCGAGGTTGATCCACTCTCCGGAGGGCATAATGTCACCGCCATAAGCCTTGATGCCGGAATAAACACGTTCATCAGCGGGACAGTGCGAAATAACCGGGTTTTTCTGACCCCTGACCCTGGCGGGGCACAAATCGCGTTTAACTGCTCATGGGCGACGGATTGCCAGGTGGAGGACAACTATGTGGACGGCGCGGACAGCGGGTTTGCAACCGACACCGGCGGGAGCACGAATATGATATTCGCCCACAACATTTTTAAAGATGTTTACGCCGGATTTGTCTTTTCGGCCTACCATCGCCAGAATCTTACTTTCGCATTTAACAAAATTTCGCTGTGCCCGACCAATTCGAATTTCAGCGCCGCGTTCGGGTTCCCTGATGGGACAAGCCATACAAATATTTCGATCATTGGAAACGACGTTGGCTGGGACGGGACTCCTTCGCGGAGCGCCTACGCTCTCTATGTCACCAATATCACGGGCCTGATGCTGGCGGACAACAGCGTGGATTCGAGCCTGAATAATTACATCTCCGCGTCAGGCTTGAATATGTATAATAATTATGATTTAAAGGGAAATACGCTGCCGGAATTAAACAACCTCTCGGTGGGGGGAACGCCGGTGACGTCCCTCGGGCTGGCCCTCATCAGCAGCGCGGAAATTTCATCGGCATTGACAAACCTGGGGCTGCCGGGGAATCCGGCGACGATTGTGACAAATAGTGAAACTGGCATTAACTTGAGCGGGACATTCATCGGAAACGGCTACCTGGGCGGGGCATTTAGCGGGACATTTGTCGGAAATGGCAGCGGGCTGTCAGGTTTGAATGCTTCTCAATTGACAAGCGGGACAGTGCCCCTGGCGCAATTACCGAGCATCGTTCTGGGAAACAGCGGCACGCTAACCTATGCCAATCCTAATTTGGGCGCGGTTTTAAGCATTAGCAACGCGTTGAGCCCCGATCCCTGGTTGAAATTAAACGTTTATACGGCGACTGATTACGTCAACAAAGCCTGTTCGGCCGCCTATATTGATATGAATGAACCAAACAGGCGGCTCTTTTTGGGAAGCCCTTCAAACACGATTACAAGATTGAACATGCAGAACGTTCGAATCGGAGAGGATTTCCCATCGATGATTATTAACACTCAGGCCTATTACCTGACCCCAACCAACAGGAGCTGGGCTTATGTGTCGTCGGGGCAAGGCCAGAGATATTTAGCCCTGATTGCCAATTCCGCCCTTGGATACATTACCGGCCAGCAGAGCACGGACCCGGGCGCCGGGCATCGCAGCCTCGCCTTTATGACGTTTTCCGACACGAATGACGCATATCATCATACCGCACAATATGTTTTTGACACATACAAAGGGCCGGCCTCGTGGTATTCCAACCAGGTATATTGGTCCTGGAGGATCCGCGGAACACAAGTCGCCGATATCGACACAAACGCCTCGTGGCATTTGAATGCGCCTATTTTCTCGGTTTCAGGAAATATCGTTGGCGGCGGTTTTAAAGGAAATGGAAGCGGGCTGACTAACATTCAAGCGAATTGCATTGTTGGCGGTCTGACGACAAACATCACAATTTTGGGAGCAGGTTCGAACATCGAAATTCTTTGCTTTACGAATGGGATATTAGACGCCGTACGCTAGCAGAGCGGAAATCCTCTTGCGGCGGCGTATTTGACAACCAAGAGCCGCGTCGACAGTGGCTATTTTACATCCGGTTCCACCAGACTGAAGTTGGCTTTGGCACGTCAAAGCGGACACGTTTTCCGGGACTTTCCAGAGTGTAGATCTCATAGTTCATCGGTTGCAACTTGAAGTGGCCCGCGGCCAGGCGTCGCAACCGATGATGCGCGATTAGGAGCGGTTTCATGAGCCGAATCCAACCGGGCACCATGGCGAGCGTTTCATCCTTCTCGCGGACGGCGTTCGGTTTCAGGTTCATATTTTCTCCAGTATCGGTGAACGTGGCCACGATGGAATCGCAGATGGCCATGCGGACTTTGTGTTGCATGAGCGTCCGGACCCAATGAAAATCGCCCAGGTCGCGCCAGCGCGTGTCGAACAGAATGCCCCGGTCATGGATGACGCTGCGACGGATGAATACCGAACTCGTCAAAACCCGGAACCGATACCAAATATGCCAGGGATGCGGGGTCATCAAGTGCCGGTGGCAAATGTAGTTGCCGCGGCCATCGACGATGAGGCTATGGGCGAGCGCGACTTCGACCCCGGGATTGGCCTGAAAGAACTCATGGATCGTCTTGAG
Source organism: Verrucomicrobiia bacterium (assembly GCA_035933915.1). GTDB lineage: Bacteria > Verrucomicrobiota > Verrucomicrobiia > Limisphaerales > UBA11358 > UBA11358. The sequence goes on along the minus strand of DASYYL010000027.1, from coordinate 28,800 downwards.
GGTGCCAGGGAGATACTGCTCATCGCAGTTTAAGTACGCCAGAATGTCTCCGGTGGCGCGACGATAGCCGCGATTGACGGCGTCGTACATACCGCCATCCTTTTCAATGAATGCCTTGACCCGTTTATCGCCGGGCAGCCATTCGCGGGTGGCGTCATCGGAACAGGAGTCCTGGACAATGTGCTCCACATCGACACCCTGCTGGTCAGCCACCGAGGCAATGCACAGCTTGAGCCAATCGGAGTTCCGAAAGCTGGGCGTAACGATGGAGAATTTCATTCCCTAATCATTCAAAGAGTTTTTAGTTCTGATTTCGATGCGAATCCGGTCCAGCAGCAGCACGACAAATTCCATGACTAAAAAGCGCATGAACGCGTCCCACAACCAAATGCCCGGACGCGCCAGGTTTATCAGGGGATTGCTCGCGTTTTGCACTAATCCCCAAACCAGCGCCGACATTACGGCGGCGATGGTTCCCCAGCGCCGGTTAATGACCAGTGTGAGGATGGCTGCCGGAACGATGTAAAAGGGCATCAGCGAGACTGCAGCGGTGGTATAGTAATCGGCCACGGCCACCAGTATCAAAACAACCAGGCCCGCAAGGATCGTTTCTCTGTAGATGACGAATTCCTCTCTCAGTGAACGCCTTTGGTCCGGCGCAACGTTCCCTTCATTAAACCAGGCCTTGGCCTGCCGATATGTGCGCAGCCAGGGCAAGGGCAGAAATTCGAAACCGACTCGAATCGCCCCGTCCATACCACACAAAAGACGTCCGGTTAAACTATGATAGGCGCGTTCGAAGAGGCCAGGTTCCGGTCCTTGTGCGACGTCATTTTGAAGATTCAGCAATTCACGGCACAACCGTCCCCAACGGTTATGGAAACGCCCCAACTTTTGGACAATTCTTTGGTCCGTCTGAAGTTTCTCCTGCCGCCGTCCGATCTTTCCGAGTCGCAGATATTCGAAGTGTGGCGCGCGAAAGACGGCCGAGAGGTCAGCTCCGGCCAGATCGGTCATTCTCGGATCGAATTCAATTTCCAGGAAACGGCAAATACCGCGGCACGTATCCCCGGTGCGATCTATCAAATCCGCATAGGTGACATGATGAACACGGCTGCCGGAGCGAGTCAGCGCGGCAGCGCCGCAAATCATTTTCTCCTGATAGTAGATTAGACGGCTCAACATTCCCCGACGGCTGAAGTACCGGGAATTTCGCGCTGTTTCCTCAATACTGCTATAAATTTCCGCAGGGTCCCGCCAAATGAGGATGAATGACGCGCCCGGATGCCGGCGCGCCAACTCGTCAAGTTGGCCGCAATAAAACGGTGACTTTTCGCCGATGATACGGGCTTGTTTACCCTCCGCAAAAGCGCGGTAGAGATCATCCGGCGTCCGGACCTTTTCCAGGCCACAGACGCTGTCTTTTTGAACCAGGCGATGACGCGAAAGCGCGTTGGTGTAAAACTCGAGGCGTTCGCACCAGTCATGACGAAATCGCAAAGCTGAAAAAGCCCGGGGAAAATTCCAGACGTCACACTCATACATCAGCGCAATTTGGGGATGCTGGTTCAAAAGCGCGTAGAGCAAAGACGTGCCGGAACGAAAAACTCCCACGACAAAAAGTGTCGTCGTCGTACTCATCGTTACCGGGAGCCCGGGCGGCGTTGCGATTGCCTCACGCACAAAAATCAGAGTGCTACACTTTCTTGCAATTTGCAAAACAAATCCCATGCATTCAGATGTTGCCAGGACTGGAAAGGTTACAACGTTGACCTGACTAGACGCAAAATCGCTGCGCGATAGGAATACGCCTGCCCATGCCGAAGGCGCGTGAAGAGATTTTCAGACCGGGAGCGGCCTGGCGCCGTTTATACTCCGAAAAATTGATTTTGTTCAAAACGTCATGAACGATCCCCGATTCAAACCCTTTCCGAATGATTTGCTCACGGCTCAAATTCTGGACGACATATAAGTCCAAAATCGCATCGAGTGTCTCATAGGGCGGGAGGGAGTCCTGGTCCGTTTGGTTTGGCCGGAGTTCAGCGCTGGGCGGCTTGACGATGGAATTTTGTGGAATGATTTCCTGCTCGCGGTTTATCCAGCGCGCGATTTTATAAACGTCTGTCTTGAGAACATCCGCCAGCGGCGCGAGAGCGCCATCCATGTCTCCATACAGGGTGCAATAGCCGACTGCCATTTCCGATTTGTTGCCCGTGGTTAAGACGAGCGCATTGAATTTATTTGCCAGCGCCATGAGAGTGACTCCCCGCAGCCGCGACTGCACGTTTTCCTCGGTTTGATCCGGTTTCAGACCGTCGAAAATCTTCGCAAGTTGTTGTTCCACAGCCAGAAACGGTGGCTCAATGGGCAGCACTTCGAAATGGATCCCGAGATTTTTCGCGACCGCCTCGGCGTCAACGATGCTGCCTTCGCTTGAATAGCGCGCGGGCATTGCCACGCCCAGAACGTTTTCCTTGCCAAGCGCATCTGTCGCAAGAACGGCTGTCAGAGCGGAATCAATGCCTCCCGAAAGACCCACGATTACGGATTTAAAACCACATTTCCGGACGTAATCGCGGATTCCCAGCGAGAGCGCCGAGAAAATTTGCGCTTCGCGGGACGAAAACTCGATCTTTGCCTGTCCACCAGATGCTTCCATGTCGACCACAAATACGTCTTCGGCAAAGCCTCGTCCCATGGCAATGACATTGCCCCGGGAATCCAGGGCGACACTATGGCCGTCGAAAATCAATTCGTCATTGGCGCCGACCAGATTCACATGGGCGAGAGGCGTTTTTTCGTCGCGGGCGACCCGCCGCAGCATCTCCAGGCGCACGGTCTCCTTTCCGACGCTCCAGGGCGACGCGGAAATATTCACCAGGAGGCCTGCGCCCTGCGCAATGGCTTCCTTGACCGGGTCGCGGCGATAAAGACGTTCCGGCCAAAAATCCTCGTCATTCCAAATGTCTTCGCAAATGGTGACCGCCATTTTTTGACCGCCGAAGTCGACGGGAACGACCTGTTTTCCGGGTTCGAAATAGCGGTCCTCGTCAAAGACATCATAAGTGGGAAGGAGGGATTTGATGGTGCGCCAGATAATGTTTCCCTTGTACAAAACGGCGGCGGCGTTGCGCAGGGCGCGACCGGGGCGATCGGGATTTCTGTCGACATAGCCCACGCACAGAGGAATGCGGCCGGTTCCTTTTGCCGCGGCCTGGAGCGCGGCCAAATTGGCGTCAATAAAATCGGGGCGCAAAAGCAAATCGCGAGGCGGGTAGCCGCAAAGAAATAATTCCGGGGCCAGCACAAATTCCGCGCCGAGCGACAGGGCTTTCTCGTAGCCGGACAGAAGTTTTGAAACGTTGGCCGGGAAATCCCCGATTGTCGAATTGAGCTGAAGAAGACCCAGTTTCATGCGGGTTGCGCGGGCGCATTCTCCACACTGCGAATTGCTTCGGACATCGCAGACAGATGGCGTTCCAGAGTGAAACGGAGCAAAAAAGTGTCACGCGAACATCCGCCGAGGTCGCTCGCGGATAAAAAGAGCAGCTTTTCAGCGATTTGTTTGGGCGATTTAATGTCCACCAGGCCCGGATAATTGGCGGGCAACATATCGGGAACGGCGCGCCAGCGCGTCGTGATCACCGGCAGGCCAAAGGCCAGCGCTTCCGCCACACAGGTTGGCTGGCCTTCCGCGGGATACCAGGTCGGAAAACAAAAAATATCAGCAGCGCAAAATTCCTCGTATTTGCGTTCGCCGGAAACAAACCCCGCCAGGACCACCGTATTCATAAGACGATGCAAGCGAATGAACTCTCGGATTTCCCTTTCTTCAGCGCTCGACGCAAAGTCGCCGGCGATCACAATCCGGAACCGCAACGGGACTTTTCGGTCCTCGGCGGCCTGATTGGCAAGCCGCACGCCTTCGACGGCGTCAAAGAGACCCTTTTCCCGCGAACAGGTGGCGACGAAAAGGACATTGATAGCTGCTTCGCTTGAATTTGCAGGCGCAGCGTTCCGAAACAGAAGGGCCTTGAGCACGGCGGCGCGGGCGCGACGGGCCGGAAGGATAACATCGTTGAACTGAGGGCAAGGATCCGCCAGTCCATTGCCAATGACCGCGATACGCCGGGGCAACAATTTTTCGGCGTCGCTTCGGCCGAATTCCGTCAACACAATACTCAAATCCGCCTTTCCCATCAGCCGATAAGACACACTGCGGGTTTGATGCTGCGCCGAAGTTTCCAACCATCTGGCCAGACCGCCACCATGCCAGTGAAAGATGATTTTTTGAAAAAATGGACGGCAAAAAAATAGTACCAGCCAATCACGATACAGGGCAACCGCCTTGCCGGGAGCCGGGACGTAATAAAAGGTTTTGACCCCGTATCGGAACCGGCACCAGATGGCCTGAAGGCAATAGAGGAGAATCTGGTCAAATTTTCTGAATTGAAATTCTCCAATTTCATCAAGCGTTTTCGAGAGCCGGGCATTCACGTGGTAACACTCGATGCCATAGCGGTTCGGCGGCTCGCGGCGGCGTTTCAATTTGCGCCGGTTGCCGCCGAATTGTTCCAGCAACAACTGGACCGCGGCGCTTTGGCCGTGGTACGGCGGGGGCACATGGGCAAAAACGAGCAATTTCATTGTTATTTGCGGTTTACAATTTACGATGAACGCGCCGCGAAATCATAAACCTTTATACGCCAATCGTAAATCATGAACCGCGTCAACGTGCTTGGAATCGGTATCAGCGTCCTGAACCTTCCCGCCGCACTGGCCGAAATTGCCGATGCCATCCGCGCTTGTCGCAAGGGCTACATTTGCGTCACTGGCGTCCATGGCGTCATGGAAGCGCAAAGTGACGAGTCATTTCGCGCGATATTAAACAAGGCATTTCTTTGCACGCCCGACGGCATGCCGATGGTTTGGGCGGGCAAAGTCGCCGGCTTTTCGGAAATGAAGCGCGTTTACGGCCCGGACCTGCTGCTCGAAGTTTGCGCCTGGAGCCGGGAGAATGCGTGCCGGCATTTCTTTTTTGGCGGCGCGCCTGGCGTGGCGGAACAACTCGCTGGAAAACTCAAGGCGCGCTTCCCCCATCTGGAAGTTGTTGGGACCTTTACGCCCCCGTTCCGTCCCCTGAACACGGCCGAAGAAAATGAATTGCGCGAAAAAGTTCAGATCGCGCGTCCGGACATTTTCTGGGTGGGATTAAGCACACCCAAACAGGAAAAGTTCATGGCCGAATACTTACCCAAATTGGACACAACCCTGATGATTGGGGTGGGCGCGGCTTTCGATTTTTTAAGCGGGCGCGCGAAGCAGGCCCCGCGATGGATGCAGCGGAGCGGCCTGGAATGGCTTTATCGGCTTTGTAGCGAGCCCCGGCGCCTGGCCGGGCGTTACTTGAAAAATAATCCCCTATTTTTGGCAAAATTTTCCCTGCAGCTTTCGGGCCTGAAGAAATTCCCGCTTAATTGAGCCGCGCGCGCCAGCAAGCGGTCGCCCGGAGTACTCCACCTGCCATCGAATCACCGGCTGGAAACACCAAGCAATTCCTGAATCTTTGCCCTGATGTTGTCCCCGCGCAGCAGTGATTCGCCCACCAGAATCGCGCGCGCTCCGCAATTCTTCAATCGTTCCACGTCGGCACGCGTATGGATGCCGCTTTCTGCAACCAGAATTTTTTCTCCATTCAACCCGGCCGCCAGCTTTTCTGTCGTGGCGAGGTCCACGATGAATGTCTTCAAATCGCGGTTATTCACTCCGATCAATTCCGCGCCGATGTTTAGCGCCCGGTCCAGTTCGGCCGGGTCATGGACTTCGACAAGAGCCGCAAGCCCGGCCTCCGCCGCAAGCGAATGGAATTTTTTCAGTTGCGCGTCGGACAAAATCGAAACGATGAGCAAAATGGCGTCCGCGCCCCATTCGATGGCTTCCAGGATTTGCCGCTCATCAATGATGAAATCCTTGCGCAGCAGCGGCAGTTTGACGGCGGAACGAATCTGACGCAGGTAATCAAGCGAACCCTGGAAAAATTTTTCATCGGTCAATACTGACAGGCAACTCGCGCCAGCCGCCTCGTATTCTTTCGCGATGCGGACGGGGTCGAAGTTCTGGCAAATAATCCCGGCCGACGGAGAAGCCTTTTTTACCTCGGCAATGAGCGCCATTCCCGGCGTGCCGTGCGCGCGCTTTGCGCTGCCAGAGAGCGCCGCGCGAAAATCGCGCCGTTCGCCGTGTTCGAGCAGGGCATCGCGAAGGTCGCCCGCCGCGATGATGCGTTCGGGCAGTCGGGCAATTTCGCGATTCTTTTCTTCAACAATTTTATCCAGAATATTCACGTCCAAAGCAGCAATTTACGTGGAAAGAGTTTCCGACACTGGTTGGGGCATTACAACAAATACTTTCGAACGCTCATTGGCCGGGTTTTCCATCCTGCCAGGGCACTTCAAAAATTTTTACCACATCCAGGATTCCTTTGACCTTGACCGGTGGCAATTCAACGCATGTTGCCGCCAGAACCGGGTCGTCTTGAAGCAAGTGGCGGTAGGTCGCTTCCCCTATGATTATGCGCGCGCTGCCGGAAACACCCTCGAGCCGCGAGGCCAGATTGACTTCGCGGCCGAAAACCGTGTAGTTACGCTGGCCCGTCTCCGACCCCATCAGGCCAACGTCCACCACGCCCGTGTTGACGCCGCATCCGAGGGTCAGGACGGGCAAAGGCGATTTGGCCCGCTGTCCAGAAGCGGCGAGTCCCGCGTTTTCCGTCGCGCGCCGTTCATTCTCGGCGCGGCGCTCCTGATTCAACTTAAATATGCCACGCTGCGCCTCGATCGCCGCACGGACACATCCGGCGGCATGCCTTGAATTGGCCACCGGGGCGCCCCAAAAGGCCATCACACAGTCGCCAATGTATTTGTCCAGTGTGCCACCGCCGGTGATGACAGTGTCCGCAACGAGCGCCAGATAGGTGTTAATCGTGTTTAGGGTTTCACGCGCGGACTCATCCAAATGGGCTTCGGCGGCTTTGGCGTCGAGGTGATGTTCCTTCACAAACTGCGCCGAACGCTCCTGCGCCTCGTCGGTGAGCGTCGTGAATCCGCGAACGTCGGCAAAGAATACCGTCACCTCGCGACGGGCACCGCCGAGGGAGAGCTTCTCGGCGCGCAATAGCTCACTCACAATGTCGGGCGCAACGATTTTTGAAAATACGGATTTGACCCTTCGTTTTTCGCCCTCTTCAAAAATGACGCGCCATGTGACCAGGGTTAGATATTGAACAAGGGCAGCGCCAGCCACAGGGAAAAACAAAGGCAGCCACCACCGAAATTGAATGTATACAAAAAAAGCGATACCGATATAAACAATGATGAGCGCAATAACCGAGGCACCGGCGGCAAAGGCCGACCGGATCTGCCATGTCAACAAGGCCGTAAGCGCCCCAAGAACGACAATCAACGCGAAATCCCAGGTCAACGAAACACGACGAACGAAGCGATTTGTAATTACGGAGTTCGCAACATTCCAATGTTTACTGACGAGCAGCGTATCTCGTTCCAGGGGCGTTGCGCCCCGATCAGTCAGGTCGTTGCCCTGGGCGGCTGAACCGACTACGACGAGTTTGTTTTTAAAGAAATCGCTCAGGCCATTGGTCCTGCCTTCCAATCGTTGCTGTTCCTGCGACAGCAGGTCTTCAATGGGAACATCGAGCAAACGCGGATCCGCGGGCGTGATGCGCCAGTCCACATAAAAGAAGCCGTCGCCGTCGACTGGAATCGTTCTTTCGACTCCGTTTGCGCCGCGCAGAACAATTTTTCCATCCGCCAAATCTATTTGGGCATGATCCAGGTCGAGGCCAAGTTGCTGTGCCGCCAGGACGATACCCATGTGCCAGATGATTTCGTCTGTAAACGCTCGCGCATGGGCTGGAATGCCAGCGGGCAAATTGTCGCCGAACAGGTCAGAAGATGCGAAATTCGTTTGGGCGTCAATGGGGAGTTCAACTACATTTGTTGAGTTGATTTGCGGCAGGACGATCTTGCCAGGCGCAACAATGGCGTGGTCCAAATCTAAATTGTACTGCCTGGGACTGGCCTCATATTGAATGTAGGGATGCCAACGTCGATACACCCGAAAGCTCCGTACCCGCCGCAAAACCCCGTCGGGGTCTCTTTCAGTCGTAATATCTCCAAGCGCCAGGGCATTGGTCACGAATTCAGCCGGTGGCCATAAATCGGGCGTTACAGCCAGTATGACATTACCCGACTGCCTCAGTTGCAAAGCAAAATAGTCATCCGATGGCATCAATTGACCATCGGCCATTAGCACTGGAGCCTGCAGATCGTGGCGCAGTTCGCCAAAGAGAACATCGAAGCCGACGGCCTTTGCGCCCTCGGTGGAAAGCTCGTCAACGAGCCTTCCGTATACTTGCCGGGGCCAAAGGAGACCGAAGCTGTAACCTAAATCACCACTCAGCACTGCTTTAATACTGGAATCGTCAATCGAAACAAAAGCCAGGTTCGTCGCCGCGGGCGCCGGAAAGCGCAATGCCGCCCTGGCCCGTTCGTCGTAGGTAATCCGTTCGAACCGCTCGAAGATGTCGATGTTTAGTGAGCGAAGGAAACAGACCAAGACAATGACCGCCGTGGCCACGATGACCGGCGCATATTTGGCAGACTTGAATGTCACACAGCCGGATTAAACGAAAAACCAGAGCAACTCAAGGCTGCTCTGGTTAGCGAAAGTGATTTTTTGACCGAATCAAGGGCCGCCAGACGCCGGAGGCGTTACCGAAGTGGGCACGCCCTGCGTAGGCGAAATGTAAATGAAGGTGAGGTTCTGCGCTACGGGATAGACCTGGGCATACAAGGTTGAAGCGTAAGCCCCGAACCGTTCCAATGCTGCAATGGCTTGTGGCGATAGATGCAGAATCTGGCCGGTTTGCGGATTGTATTCAAAACCGCCGTGGACCACGACGACGTGAGGCTGCCCATTGGAGCCGATGAATGAAATGATAATTTCGCCGTGAAGCCATTGAGCCGAACCGTCAGAGGAGAGGCTTCCTGACGAGCCACGGATTCCTGCCACACCGTTGGGAAGCTTAATAATATATTGGGAGCTGGAAGACATCTTTTTGACACTGGCGAAAATCTTTCCGGCCCGCAGATCCAACTCTGTGTCGCTCACAGTGTCCGCGCCCGTATCGACAACGGTCAGCTTATCAATGGCGAGCATGGTGTCGGCGGACATATGAATTATATTTTGCTGAGCCATGGGTTTGGAGGCCACTAAGCCCCGGACATTGGGATCGGGCGCCACTGCCAAATCAGGTGAGCCGGAAGGCGAAGGCGACTTCCGAGCGAATGGAACGGGAGTGCCGCTGAGGACAAGATCGCAACTGGAACCGGCGGCGGTTTCAACTACTGCGCCCTGATGAAGGATTTTACCAGCGACCAGCGGGTGCCATGATTTGCCATCCACAGAATAACGAGCCTGACCATCAATATTCACGACGGTCACGGCGGCGGGCTTGATATCGTTCATGGCGCGAGCTCCGAGCGCCCACGCGACCATCAAACCGCACGCGGCTAATAATTGAATTTTTCTCATAATACGATTTTTCCCAATTAGCAGTCTGTTGGTTAAAGAATAAGCGGATTCGTGAAAATGTCAACAGCTAAATCCTTGAAAATTCCTAATATCCAGTGGGTAAAACGGGCTGGCCGGACGCCTGCTGGATAAGCTTGTCTTGTACAATATCCCAATACGAAAAGGCGATGGGATTAGCGCCGAACTCCAGCCGCGTAGAACGTAACAGCCAGACCCGCGCGGCCGCGAAATCTCCGGACTGAGCGTAATGCCAGCCGATGTTGGCGGCCGTAAAATACCCGTTTGGATCCAGGGCCTCCGCCCGGCTGTAATACGCCTCAGCCTCTTCATGGCGGTCCAGCCAATCCAGACACATGCCGTACCCAAGGTCGGCATAGCCGTCAAAAGGATCCAGTTTCATCCCGCGCGAGTACCAGTTCATAGCTGTTTTAGCCAGGGTCTCATAGTCATCACCCCCTTGAAAACTTTGAAGGCGGTAAAGTTCCGCAATGTCATAGGCAGTTTGAAAATTCCGGGGTTCCGCGGCAAATGCGCGCTCCAGAAGCGACGCTCGTTCAAGGAGCGGCAAATTCAAGTCCTGTGCGCGCCCCTGCCAGATCCATTCCTGCGCCCGGCGGTAACCCTGTAACCCAAAATACGCAATTCCCGCAGCCAGAATTCCGATGAGCACAATTCTTCCAACCACGGCTGCTTCAACGTTGCGAATTCCCTTTTCAAAACGCGATTGTCCGGCCAAAAAGGCCAAAAAAACGATGCCGATCAATGCATTGGCCGGAATGTGCAGGTTAAAATCTATAAAAGAATGCACGGCCAGGGCCAATAACGCGGACGATGCGCCCACAAAGAAGGCAAAACGATTACTCATTCCCCGGCCCAACTCTCTTTCATCCGGCGACACAACCTTCCATGTCCTGGCCAGGCCGACACCGAAGGTGAATATTCCGGCGGCGACTATGATTCCGCCAATTGTGCCCCAATCGGCGAGGAGGTTGAAATAATCGTTGTGCGCCCGGTCGGGCCGCGCCTCGATATTATCCACATTGTATTGCCGAAACCGGTAATCATAATGCGCCGGCCCGACTCCAAACCAAAAATGATCTGCCCACATCTCCTCCGCCGCTCTCCACAGCCCTGCGCGATCCCCCATGTAAATCTTACCCTCAACATCAAGGGATTCAGCACGCTGAATATAACTGATGGTATGCGAAAGATAACTCGACACAAACAGCGCCACGCCTGCTGACAAAGCAACGAGCACAATGAATGCAGCGAGACGGTGTTTGCGATGGCACAGCAATATGGCCAGCACAGCCAGCACTCCCACGCCGGCGGCGACCCAGCCTCCGCGCGAAAACGTCACTCCAAGTGCCACACCCATCGTCAGCAACGCGTAACAGAGCCAAACCCGCGTTAACGGCCTTATGCGCCCGGTTAAAAGAAACGCCAGCGCCACCGGGATTGTCAATTCCAGAAAGCAGGACAAATTATTTGGCGAGATGAATGTGCCACTCGCGCGCCCCGGATAAGGTGAAATCTCGTTCCAAACCCGATTGGAATGAGTCATGAATTGCCAAATCGCGTAGCAGGAAATTCCCGCAGCCAGAATCACCAACGTGAAAGCGACGAATTGCGGGCATTCCCTGGAAGAAAGGTTATTGATGATGGCCAGGAACAAAAACGCGTAAAGCAACGTTTGAATCATTTCGAATCGAGCCACGTATTCAATGTCCGCAGTCAAATACCGCGCGATAGCGTAAACGGCGAACGCCAATACGGGCCAGCAAAGCGGGGGCCAGCACAGTTTCGTTTTTGGCGTCAACGCAACCCGAAATCCCCACAGAAACATCACGGCAACAATGAGCGCCTGAACCACCAAAAACTCCCAATTGAAAATCGTGGTGGGCGCGCCCACGGCTCCCATTGCCAGTGGCGCAAATATCAAAATGGCCAGCACGAACGCCAAAATCCCGCGCTCAAAAAACCGATCAATCGTTTCACCATTCATTGCTTCATCCTACGACGATGAACGAAATCGGAAACAGGGAAAAGTATAAACGACAACGAAAAACCCGATCCAACCAGTGTGCAGGCCAGCTATCGGAGATTTCCTAGCTGGAAGCAATCCGATATGCAAAACTGACACAGACGAGGATGGAGAAGATTCCGAGGATTAAGCCAGCAACGAAAAGGTCTCCATAAATCAGTATAAAGACGCCCACAATGGAAGCCAACGCAAATGCAGCGGCAATAATTCCCAAAACCGTGTCAGTCCCGCGAGCCAGGATCCTGGCACCGAGCCCGGAAAGTACCCCAATAATCGTCCCCGTCAATGGCATTCTGAATTGTGCCCACAAATAGAATCCATAGATCAATGCGCCTCCCACGGCAGATCCAAGAAATGCGCCCAAAACCCCAAGCCCCATGCTGAATTCTTTCGGCGCGGCTTTCGGGGCCTTCGTGAGTGGTTTAATTCCCGAAAGAGGCGCGACCCCCGGATGCGGCGCTGGCGCGGCCGAGTTTGCAAACAGCGGCGGCGCGGCGGCGGCGGGGGCCGGGCGGTTAATTCTCAATCCCCCGGCGGCTGGGGTGGCCAGTTCGGCCGCAGTCACAGGCGCCGTCGGGACAAGCGCAAAATGTTGAGCCAAAAGCTGATTGGCCGCAGTCGTTCCATCTATGCCGCAGGCCGGGCAGTTCACCGCGAACGGCATTCGGCCTTCCGCCGGTTCAACGTCAAATTTGTATTTTTGGCCGCAGTCGCAGACTACCTTGAGTTCCATAGCATTTCCAAGGGTTAACGGTAGTGATTATATTGAAAATCGCAAATGATGTCCAGCAAAAATCATTTCGCAATTACCAGGTTGTCAAACCGGCAATCAATGGTAAACTCCGTTTTAGGTTTGCCAGGACAAAACTGAGACAGGAGAGATTTATGCCCAAAATGCGCGCCGCACAGATTGCCCGCCCCGGCGGGGCCTTTGAACTGGTTGAACGTGAAATTCCCCAACCCGGCGCAGGCCAGGTGCGGATCAAAGTCCAGGCCTGCGGCATCTGCCACAGCGATTCCCTCGTCAAAGACGGTCTTTGGCCGGGCATCCAGTATCCGCGCGTGCCTGGCCACGAAGTCGTCGGAGTTATCGACGCCGTCGGCGCCGGCGTTTCGCAGTGGAAACCCGGCCAGCGCGCAGGCGTGGGCTGGCACGGCGGGCATTGCGGGATGTGCGATAACTGCCGCAACGGCGATTTCTTCGGCTGCACCGTCGCATTGCAAGTGACGGGCATTTCATTTGATGGCGGATACGCGGAGTACATGGTCGCGCCGGCTGTTGCCGTGGCGCTCGTTCCAAACGAATTGTCCCCGGTCGAGGCCGGACCGCTCATGTGCGCTGGTATTACCACTTACAACGCCTTGCGAAACAGCGGCGCGCGCGCCGGAGACGTCGTGGCTGTGCTCGGGCTTGGCGGATTGGGCCATTTGGCCGTTCAATACGCCGTAAAAATGGGTTTCAGGACCGTGGGCATTGCGCGTGGCGCGGACAAAGGCCCGCTGGCGCAAAAGCTCGGCGCGCACCATTACATTGACAGCCAGGCCCAGGACGCATCTGCTGAATTGGCAAAGCTCGGCGGTGCAAAGGTGATTCTGGCGACAGTGACGAATGGAGATGCTATGGCCGCCGTACAGAATGGTCTGGCGCTGAAAGGCACCCTTCTTATCGTGGGTGCAGCACAGTCGCTGACGATTTCGCCATTGGTCCTCATCCTGGGCGCTCGAACAGTCAAAGGATGGTATTCCGGCACGGCGGTGGATTCTCAGGACACGCTCAAGTTCAGCGTCCTATCAGGTGTGCGCTCAATAAACGAGACATATCCGCTCGACCGCGCGGCCGAAGGTTATGACCGGATGGCGAGCGGCAAAGCACGATTCCGGGTCGTGCTGACAATGGAAAAATAGGCGATTGTTAATTGCGGAACGACGATTGCAGGTTGAATCGGTCGCGGGTCATTCCGCGACCCGCAATCTGAAGATGCGCTCAAGGCAGGAGCGAAAACAGGCATTCGAATCCGTGTGGTGACTATGACCGTTTCAAGCAGCGAATCCATCCACAAAAGGAATTTCCCTTTGTGGCAGCAGATGATTCTGTTTGGTTTCGCCTATTTTGTTTGTGCCGAAGTTGCCTATCATCTCTCACCCAGAGATTGGGACTTTGTGAGTTTCTGGATGCCCGCCGGTTTGGCCGTGGCTGTATTGCTATTGAGCCGGACCCGGGACTGGCCGTGGTTAATATTGGCGATTCTTCCGGCGAATCTTCTTTTCGATAGTCTACAGGGTGTTCGAATCCCAGTGATTCTGGGTTTCTTTAGCGCGAATGTAATCGAGTATTCGATCGGAGCGTGGCTGGTGCGGACTTTTGTCGCAGATCGTCCACAATTGAAAACGCTCAAGGAATACATCGGGCTGATCGCAATGGGCGCTGGATTCAATTCGATGCTGGGCGCAGCCATCGGTGCGGGGACGCTGGTTCTTTTTGGTGTGAGCCGGTCGTTCGCGGTTTCCTGGCGGACATGGTGGGGAAGCAATTTCATGGCGATTCTGGTGGTGACGCCGTTTATCCTAACGTGGTTCGCTCCATCGAGCGGACGGCGCCGAATTCCTGTTTCGCCAAAGAGAATCCTGGAAGCGATCCTGCTGGCGGCAGGTTTGTTTGCTTCGCTCCGCTATTTATTGGGCAGCGACCAGGGCATAATGTCTTCAAATCGCGTTTTTGCGATTCCGTTTTTGCTCTGGGCGGGGCTGCGTTTTGGGACGCGCGGCGCTACCCTAACCTGCGTGATCATGGCCTTGTCGCTGACCTGGTTTTCCACACAGTTATTTCCTTGGGTTGCGCCGGACCTGGCTGCCTCGGGCGAATACATCTTTGTCGTGCAGGCGATTGTCGGCATGGCCACGCTCATCGCATTGATCCCGGCGATCATTTTGGCTGAACGCGACTGGACTACCGCCAAACTGCGCGAAAGCGAAGAGCATTACCGGATCCTCACCGAAGCCGCCTTCGAAGGGGTCGCCATCAGCGAAAACGGCCGGCTTCTGGACGTTAATGACGAGATACTCAAAATGCTCGGCTATGAACGCGCCGAAATGATTGGCCGCCAAATTATAGACCTGGTAGCGCCGGATTGCCGTGAAATTATCGCTGAACGGATTCGGTCCGAATCCGGCGACATTCTGGAGCATCGGCTCGTGCGCAAAGACGGCAGTCTCATCGTTGTGGAGGCGCGTGCAAAAAGCGCGCGACTGGGCGACCGAATCGTGCGCATGACCGCGCTCCGCGATATTACTTCGCGAAAAAAAATGGAACAGGAACGCGAAGAAGCCGTCGCACGGGAACAGAAAGCCCGAGCGGCGTACACGCTCCAGCTCATCGCCTCTCAGGAAGCCGAGCGCGAGCGTATCGCCGGCGAATTGCATGACAGTCTCGGCCAGAACCTTTCCGTCATAAAGAATCAGGCCCAACTGTTGCTCCTCCGCAACGAGATGCCCTGCAACGTCCGGACACAGATTGAGGCCATCAGCAATATAACATCGCTGGTCATTGCCGATATGCGGCGCATATCGCAGGACCTGCATCCGTATCAATTGGACCATCTCGGCCTCACCGGCGCCCTGGATGCGCTGGTCGAGAGCGCGGGCAACGCCAGCGCGATTGCCTTCCAAAAACGATTCGAGCCCGTGGATGACCTGTTCTCACGCGATGCGGCGGCCAGTCTTTACCGCATTGTTCAGGAAGGTGTAAACAACATTTTGAAGTATTCGGAAGCCAAAAACTCCCGCGTGACACTCGAACGCGACTTGCATGAGGCTTTGCTGGTTATCGAGGATGATGGCTGCGGCTTCAATCCCGATGAGGCACGCCAGGGAATGGGGCTAAAAAATATTGCCGAACGCGCGCGAATTCTCGGCGGGCGCCTTAAACTCGATTCCAGTCCGGGCCACGGCGTCCGGATTGAATTAGCGATTCCGATTTCACCCAGGGAGGAACACGCGCCCGCGCGCGCCGAATCCCCCAGGACCGCCCTTCCATTGTGAAACGGCCAAAAATTTTCATTGTTGACGACCATCCGCTGTTTCGGGCCGGACTGCGCCAGGTGATTCAAGACGACGACCGCTTCGAATTGGTTGGCCAAACCGGCAATGGCCGGGAAGCCATGCTCTTCATGGAAAAAAATAAGCCGGACATAGCCGTCCTGGATTTGAAATTGCCCGGAATGAGCGGCCTCGAAATCGCCCGCCGCGCGCACGAGAAACGTTTGCCCACACACATCATCATCCTCACCATGCACAATGAAGAAGAATTGTGCAGCCGCGCCCTGGACCACGGCGTCATGGGTTTTATTCTCAAAGAAAATGCCGTTGAAGAAATTATCAATGCCATTGCCGCCGTGGCCGCTGGCCAGCATTATTTTAGCCCATCCGTGTCGGGCCATCTCGTTCGGCGTCGTCAGAGAGCTGACTCGCTCGCCCTGGAAAAACCCGGCTTAAAAGATTTGACCAAAGCCGAGTTTCGTATTTTAAAGCTCATTGCGATGAAAAAAACCAGCCGCGAAATCGCCGCCGAATTGTTCATTAGCCCGCGCACCGTCGAGGCGCACCGCGCCAACATCTCGTCCAAACTGGAACTCCGCGGCAGCCACAGCCTCCTCTATTTCGCTCTCTCGCATAAATCGGAGCTTTGACTCCTTGCCGCGCCATAGCCTCTGAGAGGCTGTGTGAAAACTGATTTTCTGACCATCAAATCTACCGCGGACGATAAGGTCAGGAGGGCCCATTTCACTTTTTTTGTGTATACGTCAGTAAACGTGTAAACGGCGAAGAAAATTGCGTGAAAATAATGGTAAAAAGCTCGGTTTTTATTGGGGATTTTGAGAATTTTTTGGTTGGGGTCCGGGGTGTAAACGGGCGAGCCATTCCAATGGGGGGTGTGAACGGGAAAGGAGCTAAAACGAACGCCGCCCCACCGTGAGAGCGAAGGAGGGTCCTCGAGTGCCCATCGCTCCCGCAGTTCATCGTGTAAATCGTAACGGCAGGTGGCGTTGCCACTCGTAAATCGTAAATTTTGCCGATCGCACTGATCCGCTAACAGACATTGTTCACGCGCCTTTTCCGATTCCCCGTGCCCCAAAAATAGGTGGAACTACTTAGCTCAAATTACATTGTCGCGACAATTTCGCGCAGCTCCATTTGTTCATATATTTACCACTTGCGATGAGTACAAGATTGTTGATTGTGGATGACCACCCTAATGCGAGAGATTTGATCCGCGGCTTCCTCACGATGCCTGGCCTAACGGTCCAGGAATGCGCTTCCGGCCATGACGCGCTCGCGCGTGTCCGGGAGTTCAGGCCGCATTGGGTGACTATGGATATTCAAATGCCCGGGCTCAATGGATTTGAAACAACCCGAGCCATTAAAGAGGTCCACCCGGACGCGCGCATCATGATCGTTACCTCGTTCAATGACCCGCACTTCCGGAAACTCGCCGATTCTGCCGGCGCCTCAGGCTTCATTCTAAAGGAAAATCTCCTCGCACTGCGCCTGATGCTGGAAAACGAAACCGGAAACAAAGGCGCGGCCGCCGGAACTTCTCCAAACGCCATCGCCGGCCCCAAGTCCAAACGGATCCTCGTGCTCGACGACGACCAGGAATTACGGACCACCTTCAGCCTGCTCCAATCCAAAGACGGCTACACCGTCACGCAAGCTTACACGGGTCGCGACGCGATTACCCTGCACCAGAAAGAATCCTTTGACCTGGTCGTAGTCGAATTGCTCCTGCCGGACAATCAGGGAATTGAAACGCTGACCGAGTTACGGAAACTGCCGTCGCCGCCCAAAACCATCGCCACCGCCCGGCCCGGGTGGATGCCGACGGAAGTGTATTCAAAGATGGCCCGGCAACTGGGCGTCCACGGCACCGTGCCCAAGCCCTTTCACCCCGAGCAATTGCTGGCATTGGTGAAAGACGTGCTGGATGCGTAAAGAACGTTGAAGGGTTGAAGAGTTAAAGCTTTGAAGCGGGATCCGAAAGCCCAGTATGATTGGGCATGTTTATTCCCGGCGTGATTATTCTTGGCTGCTGGGCGGCCTTTCTATTGTATTGGCTCGTCAGTGCCTTTGCAGTCAAAGCCACGGCTGAACGCAAAAGCTTTGCGTCATCACTGCCCTACCGCATTCCGCTCATTCTCGGCGTGTTTATTGTCGCCAAAATTTATATGCCTTATCCGTGGAATGTCCCGCTCACGCCGCAAACCTTCCTGACGCCGTGGATTGGCGCGGCGACTTGCGTGATTGGGTTGGGCATTACTATATGGTCCCGCTGGACTCTCGCCGGCTATTGGAGCAGCGACGTCCGTTTCAAGCAAGGGCATGAACTGGTAAAAACCGGGCCGTACCGATTTGTCCGGCATCCCATCTACACAGGGATTCTTGTCATGTGTCTTGCGCCGGCCATCCAGTTTGGACGGTTGCATCACTGGCTGGGTACATTGATTATCGGCATCGGACTGTGGATCAAGCTCAAGCAGGAAGAAACGGTCATGCTTCAACATTTTCCGGAATATTCCGAATACCAAAAACGAGTGAAAGCGCTGGTGCCGTTTGTACTTTGAAGAATTGGAGCAGCCTGTGAAGGTGGTTGCGCTCGTGTGTGTAAGTCCCACCGGCCGAATTGGACGGTTCTCGGCGGAACGGCCCGGTGCCTGTCGACACTGCAAGGTGACGAGGGGTGTAAGCAGTCCGGGTATAGAACCGATGGGCCTGAATGAAGATGAACCACATCTAATGAGCCTCGTCAAAGTTAATAACCGGAGACGCCGAGCCCCTAGTTCTTGGGTAAAGGCCGACGCTGGCAATGCAGACAACCGTCAGCCATTGCCAACTCCGGCGGGTCAGCGTGGCAGGCACATCGGGACGGGCAATCACAGATAAAGCGGGGAGGGCCGGGCCGATGAGCGAGCCTGCAACTGCGGCCTACTCAACTTGGCTTGCCCTGGGCACTTTGGTCTTATTGGGCGAATAGGATGTGAGCCGGGACTGTTGCCATCGCAGCGTAAATCCCAGGAAGTTAAAACTCTTCCGGCTGTCCACCAGCCGAGTCTTTTCTTCGTTGAGTTTCAGGCCGCGAGCCGCCAGCCATCTGGCTAACCGTTGCTGCAGCGCTTGCCCTTGGCCCGGAGCGCACAGGATGACAAAGTCATCGGCGTAGCGCACCAGTACCGGTTGCCCTCGCTGTGCCGGGTCATTGACCGCCCAATCCAGCCCGTTCAGATAGAGGTTGGCCAACAACGGCGAGATGACCCCACCTTGCGGCACGCCCTGCCGATTGGGCAGCACGTTGCCATTTTCCTCTACCACGGGCGCATCGAGCCATTGGCGTATCAGTCGCAGCAGGCGCAATCTGAATGCCTTGGGATGAAGCGATTCGGAAAGGAGAGACGAAAGCTCCTCTTAGAGCTTGACAATAACGGCAGTGTTGTATAAGAATTTTGCATGCGAGGAGCGTAGTTATCACAAAAAAGCGAACGAAATGACCGACTATGAAAATCATGAAGAAGTTTTCCGGAATCATCCTGATGCTGGCGTGTGGCCTGGCCGCCACGCTTAGGGCGCAAACCATATACGTTTCAAGCGCCAACCCCTACAATGTCATTGGCGAATACACGATCACCGGGGCAACCAACAATGCCTCGCTGATTTCCGGGTTGAATAGCCCATATGGCATCGCGATTTCGGGGAACGACCTGTTTGTGGCGAATAATGGCACCGGTTCGGGCGGCAGTATCGGCGAATACACGCTTTCCGGGGCGACCGTCAACGCCTCATTGATTCTATTAAGCAGCGGTCCCGCCGGCATCGCGTTTTCGGGGACGAACCTGTTTGTGGCGAATCCCGCCGCCGGCACGATTGGCGAATACACCGGTTCCGGAGCCACAGTCAATGCCTCGCTCATTAGCGGGTTGAACGGGCCGAGCAGCATCGCGATTTCAGGAAGCAATATCTTTGTCTCTAGTTTTAGCACCGCCGCCATTGGCGAATACACGACTACCGGGGCGACGGTCAGCGCCTCGCTGATTTCAGGACTGAGTGGACCCGCCGGCATTGCGATATCCGGGACCAATCTGTTTGTCGCGAATGATGGAAACGGCACAATCGGCGAATATTCAACTTCTGGCAAACCGCTCAATACATCGCTGGTTTCCGGGTTGAATGAACCCTATGGCCTCGCGATCTCCGGGACGAACCTGTTCGTCGTGAATTTTGGAAGTGGCACGATTGGCGAATACACAACCTCCGGGACGCTAGTCAAGGCGGTGCTGGTTTCCGGCTTGAACCAGCCCCGCTACATCACCATCGGTCCGGCCCTGTCGTCGGTTCCGCGGATTGTCGGTATCAGCATCACTGGCACCACGCTGAACTTGACGGCCACAAACGGCCCGGCCGGCGGGACCTATACCCTTCTGGAAAGCACAAATGTGGTTTTACCCCTGGCACAATGGACGGCTGTGTTGACAAACACGTTTAGCGGCACTGGCAGTTTATCTTTGTCCACGAATATTGTGAATCACGCCAATCCGATTGAATTTTATATTTTGGAGGTTCCCTGATAATCCTTGAAAAGCGGCGCAAGCCTGCTTTCATTCAATGATGCCAATTAGGCGCAAGGCCATTTCAACCGCGCGTGCTGGTGCCGGCATGGTCCGATATATTTGGCTTATCTGTTTTCTATCGGGAATTCTGACGGGTGAACCTGCCCTGGCAGCGCGCCTTCTTCGCGCAACGGTTGAACTCAATGGCCAAATGGTCTTTAGCTCAGGATACGGGGACGATGACTTGAACGGCGTCGCGCCGGCGTCAACGGTTTGGGCGTATCTTGGGCATGAACCACTTTGGTGTGAGGCCGGCAATAATGTCGCCACGACACTCCAGGGCGTGGTCGCGATTCAAATTATGCACGGCAGCATAATCGCGCAGGCGACCGTAACGAATCTGAACCTGGCACAAACTCACGGGAAGTGGTTCCTCCCGGCAGACGAGGTGGAGCGAACGGCCAGAGCCGCTGGACTCACAGTAAATCCGACGCTCGTGACCAATCCAGTGCCTGGGCTCGAGCCTCCGGACTTTGTAGAGCAACACAATAATCCTGCGCCCGCGACCCATCCGGACGATAATTCCAATACGAGCGATTCAATGTGGTTGTATTACGCCGCCAAAGCCGTTGACTGGCTGAATCCGGCGGTTAATCTTGTTGGCGTGTGCATTGGCGTGTGGGCATTTATTCGTAGCCGAAAGTGCGGTTATCTGGTGATTGCGGCCTATTTCGCAGTGGTCGTTTTCTGGCTTGCTGTCTGGCCGCCCATAGAGCGCACGATTCGTGCTCATCGGCCGCCGGATATTTCGGTCCAGTTACAGCAGAAGATCAATGCAGCCGATCGTGCGGCCACTGAGAAAGTTCTCGCGGAGGAAGGTCATCCCGAAGGCATTCCGTACACACGCAGAATCTATTTTCCAATCGGTCCGATCGTATTGGTTATTGGTCTATGGCTTGTGGCCAGGAATGAGAGCCATCGACCGACTGGCCCTTGAGTTTTTCAGTTATTTGGGTTATAGAATGATTATTGGCCGCCCTATGGAAACACGCAAAAACACCAACGGTTTGGAGACGTTTTTTGAGAATTGGTGGTTTCCGCTCCTGGCCATCGCTGTCCTTCTCACATGGCAGGTAATGGAATTTTTCCAGAACTTGTGCGGGATCCCATGGATTTGTTTTTGTGCCGCCAGTTTTACGCTAATGATTTGTGGCGCCGGTTTGATTGGTTATGCGAAATTCCCGGTCTATCGAAGCGGCCAGTATTTTACGTTTGGCCCAAAGTCAATGCCGAACCACTTGCGGAAACTTTATTGTTGGGGCTGGGGCGTGTATTTGTTTGGTGTCCTGCTTTCGGTTTGCCTGTTGTTGTCGAAACCATTGCCCTGACTATGAAAGCGCCAAAACTTGCAGATGGGCCTGAGGGAGGTCCCCTTATAATTTGCCGCTTTTGTCTGCGGCTTGGGTGGATTTTTAATCGCGTATGGTGTTTATGACGGCCTCAGGCACGATCACTATTTGTCGGTGCTGATTTTTGGAATTTCATTTGGATTGGTATTGATGGTTCCTGGCATTTTCACGAGCCCTAGGATATGCCTGATCAATGCTGATTGGATCATCAACGCTTTTTGAGCGGACCGCTATTGACCGGTGCCGCCAGCATCGAAATGGCTTGACAAGCTGTGACCTTGTTATGTAATAACGAGTCTGGAATGGCTGAATGGTTCAATCACGGCATTAACAAATAAACCTGAGGGAAAAGCATTAAAACCCAAATTCAAAGGCTGTTCCTGGCCACGGTATTTGCAATGGCAACGGCATTGGTCGGTTTCGTCCAATGCACCGAGGCCCAATTCAGTTGCGTGACCAATGACGGCGCAATCACGATTACCGGCTGCAGCGTTAATGCCGGCGCGGTAATCATCCCCAGCACCACCAACGGCTATCCTGTCGTCAACATCGGAGACGACGCATTCGCAAATCACGGCATCACCAGCGTCACGATTCCCGACAGTGTCACCAACATCGGTGAAGCGACGTTTTACGATTGCACGAGCCTGGCAAGCGTCTCACTGGGCAACGGCCTCGTCACCCTCGGAACCCTTGGGTTTGAAGATTGCAGCGCCCTGACCGGCATCACATTTCCCAGCAGCCTTACCAGTATCGGAAGCTACGAGTTTAACCATTGCAGCAGCCTGGCCAGCCTCACCATTCCCAACACCGTCACCAACATCGGGGACAACGCATTTGCGTACTGCAACGACCTGACGAACGTCACCATCGGCAGCGGCATCACTACCTTCCCGAGTTATGCGTTTTACGAATGTACGAGCCTGCCCGGCATCGACATTCCCACGAACATTACCAGCATCGGAGACTACGTGCTTAGCGATTGCACCCTACTGACGGCCATAAAGGTGGACCCCGCGAATCCGGATTTTAGCAGCCTGAACGGAGTATTATTCAACAAGAACCAAACCAGCATCCTTCAATATCCGGCCGGCAAGACCACAAACGGTTATACGATCCCCAGCGCCGTCACTAACATCGGGACCGCGGCCTTTCTCTTTTGCACCAACCTTACCCATGTCACGATTCCCAACGGCGTCACCAGCATCGGGACGAATGCGTTTTGGGGCGATTTAAACCTGAGCGGCCTTGTCATCCCTGCGAGCGTCGGCAGCATCAGAGACTCTGCGTTCGAGTATTGCACCAACTTGACGGCTATGTATTTTCAGGGGCCTCCTCCCAACCTCGGCTACGGACCATTTGCCAATGATACCAACTTGGTTATCTATTATCTGCCGGGGGCCACAGGATGGAGTTCGCCGTTTAGCGGTGTAACTGCGGAGCTTTGGAATCCAAAGGCGTCCAAGTTCAGCGTCACAGGCGGGCATTTTGGTTTCAAGATTATCGGCCCGACCAACGCGGTCATCGTGGTGGCGGCCTGTACCAATCTGGCCAATCCCGCCTGGCTGCGGGTCTCCACCAACACGCTCACCAGCGGCGCGTCCAGCTTCACCGACGCGCAATCACCAAATTATACCGGGCGCTTTTACCGTCTCCGTTCGCCATAAATTTGAATAGACCCCTAACGCTCGCGCGGCTGCTACGAAGATTCAGGCAACGTAGCCGCATACACCCGCGCTAACCCTGAAAGCTCCGCGCAGACAGACTTATAATGGTCGTCGTTCGCCAGGTTTTTTAGTTCAAACTGATCGTTTGTCGGATCCAGCAGCATCGCGCCGTTCACACCGTCCTTTCCGAATTCGGCGTAGCGCCAGCGTTCGGTGCGGACGGCGGTGCCGTGAATCGTTTTGCCGTCCTCGCTCCAGATGCTGAACGCCGGTTTGTCCCAGGCTGCCGCCGGAGTTTCCAGGAGCGACGCAATGCTCGCGCCTTCGAGCTCGGGCGATTTGGGCAGGCCACAGAGTTCCACCAGCGTCGGGTAAAGGTCGAGCGATTGGACGATGCGCGCGCAGCTCTGGCCATTGCCGTAGGCCCGGGGCGCGGAGATGATGAGTGGGACGCGCGTGCCCATTTCAAATAGCGAGCCGGCCTTGGACCATTTTCCCTTTTCACCCAACTGATAGCCGTGGTCGGCGAGAAACACGACGATGGTGTTATCGCGCAGGCCAAGGCGGTCCAATTCCGCCAGCACGCGCCCGACGTTCCAGTCCATCCAGGAAATGGATGCAATGTACGCGCGAATGACTTCGCGCGCCTCGGCTTCACTGGCGCCACGGCCGATGAACAAATCGGCATTGTGCGGGCGGATGGCCGCCCGCGGAAAGCCGGAAGGCACGGTGGGCCAGGCCGCAAAATCGGGCGTCAGTTTGATTTGGGTCGGATCATACTGGTCAAAGAACTTCTCCGGCGCAGTGGGTGGGCTGTGCGGTTTCACAAACCCGCAGGCGATGAAGAACGGACGGTCCTTGTATTTCTGCAGGTTGGCGATGGTATGGTCGGCAGTATGATAGTCGCCGTGGCCTTCGCCGTTGCCGTCCAGAAGCACGATGCGGTCCGAGTATTGGGCGCGCTGCTCTCCTGAACCCTCGTCGGCTGAGGGCGGGTTGAATTTGGGCGAGTGCAAATCGCGCTCCGAGCGCTCGGCAATTTTGGAAGTATCGAACACGTGACCGACACCGCCGGATTGCATGCCGCCCTCGTCGGCCGTCGTCCAGGTGGTGGCATCGTCCCACGCCTTGGGATCGTCTATGCCGCCGTGAAAAATCTTGCCGGCGCGCACGGTGACATAACCGTTTTGCCAGAACAATTGGGGCAGGCTGACCCAATCGGGATGTGCGCGGCGAAAATCGGTGCGATTTCCCAGCACGCTGGTTTTGGTCGGATTGCGTCCGGTGAGGAGCGAGGCGCGCGATGGATTGCAGAGCGGGAACTGGCAATAATTGCGGTCGAACCGGACGCCGGATTTGGCCAGGGCGTCCAAATTTGGAGTCATGGCATGAAAGATACTGCCGTAACAGCCCAGCTCGACCCGGCAATCGTCGGACATCAGGAACAGTACATTGGGCCGTGGTCGCGCCGATGATGTCGAGGCTTTTTGGGCCGTGAGGACATTGGGAAACGTCACGGCAGCCGCGGCGCCCAGGGCTGTTCGGCCGATAAACTTCCGACGCGTGATTGCACTCATGCAATGAAGAATTGGACGAACCAAGGCTATCGAAATTTCAACGATTTGAAATCGCCAATTCTGTCGAGGTGCTTGCGCACGGCCACCAGTTTGCGCCGCGGCCATCGCGTAGTTGGTGTGGCGGCGCTGCTGCACCATACAATGCGAACGCGGTGGCGATCTTTGTGTAGCCGAGGCACGAGGCTCCGACTGAAAGCCCGGTGTTGGCGGTTTTCGGGGTGATACTGATCGTTGCAACTCTACTTTTCCCCTACATAACCAAATTCGATTTGAAGACAAAACAGAAGCCATCGCAATCGTAGCAAGTGCTTGACTCGCAGCGGCATCTAACGACCGTCTCCTCCTCGCTTTTGGAACGCCAAGTGCTCACTGGCGTCAGTAATGCAGTAAATATTTGGCAATCGACCCCGTGGCATACGCCGATCCCGCGGCGCAAGTGCGCCGTGGGCGTTTCGACGCGCTCCAGGTCAAGTGGATTGGTGGCCTGATTTTCATCGTCGTCGGCCTCGGTTGGATGATCATCAAAACCGACGTCAGGCGCGAACCTGAATTGCCGAACCGCCCGTTCACCAAAGCCGACGTGCCGTTGCTCAAAGAGAAAGTTAAATTCCTGAAATCCGACGCCGATTCCCTGACTGGCATTTTCCCGCACCTGAAGGATCGGGACGAATCCAGGACGGCCAACAAGACATGGGAAGAGGTTTATTATACCCCGGAAGTTTTTCCGACTGCCCAGGCGCTTCACCGCATTCAGGACGCCCGCATCCTTCAATCGCAACCTGACCTGGCCGGGAACGTGCGCGCCAAACGGGCGTATGAAGAAGGCCGCTACGCAATCGCCAATAATCCCGCCATCACCGATAAGGACGCCGCTTATGATGCGTTGAAAGATCGCATCGGCCCGGAGGTCAAAGATCCCGAATACGCCCGGTTCACTAAACAGGCTGCGGAAATCCTGGCAACCCAGGTTGGCGACCCTGAACTTGACCAGGCCGAGAACGCCTATAACGAGGCCTGCGCCGCCGCCGTTCTCAAGCGTCACCCTGAACTCGCCGAGTATTATCGCGAACTATCAGATCGCGACGAGGCCTATCACCACCTCATGGCTCGGGCCAACTCTCTCTCACGTCAAATTACCGTTTTGGAAAACAGCGCCGACCCGGCCCAAACCGCAAACCCTGTTTCTTCACCGTCACAGGCAGCGTCGTCATCATCAACGCCATCACTGCCGCAAACACCAACACCATCATCCTCACCGTTCGTACCGCGCGCTGCCGTACGATACGGGGTCGCGGTGGCGACGCTATGGATATTTCGGCGGTGACACCTCCGATAGCTCTTCACCGCGCCATGCTAATCGCGATGGACAACGATCAACTGACCGTGCGCAATGGCAAGGACAATTTCACCGTCCACTGGCAGGACCTTATCCAGCTCAAAAAGACCGCCGCAGGGAGGTAATGCCCTGTTCGGTGTCCAGCCTTTAGGCTGATCCGGCTTTCACAAACCCCGCCAAGGATAGAGTATTTGTAGAAAACACCCATAAAACATAGAATAACTCCATCAGAGGCATATTCTGAGTCTGCGTTAAAAAAGCCAAGATGTGCCTCCCCCCTTGCGCAGCGATTCCAGTTGGTTTATCGTTGGATTGTCAAGCAAGACACGCACAATGGCATTGACCACACATCGAGTCGGCAAGGCTGCGCTGGCCGCCCTTGTCTGTTACTTCGCGGTGTTCGCACTGGCTTGCTGGATTTGCGGGTTATTCTTCGGGATGGCATTCGGTGTGAAGGGATTTTGGGATGGCGTATTTGCAAGTTCTGGTGAAATCGTTGCGCCAATCGATTTTTTCGTGTCATTTTTTATTTGGCGATGGAGTCGGCCGCTGGCGATCATCTGCTTTCTCTCTTGCCTGCTGTGGATATTGTGGGCTCTATTGCCGAGATTTTGAGTATCCCGTCCGCATTCCGCAAATTAACAGAAGGGCTTGACTTCCTTCCAAAACGGCTAAATTTTTGATAATTAAACCGCGCAAGCAAATTTATGCCGGACGACCAGTCAGAAAAGATTATCAAACTTCTTGAAGAGATTCGTGATCTCACGAAACTTCGTAACGAGAAGTTGGAGGCTATGGTCCAGGACAGTCGAAAGCATTATGACCAGGTCCAGCAGCGTGTTTTGGCAAGCCGGCGCCGGCTTCTTTTTATTTCAGCGCCGCTCTGTTTGGGTGCAATCGGTTTAATGCTTTACCTCGCGTTCTACGTCATACCCGCTTCGGACGCGAAGCAGGCCGAGCAGCAGATGCAGGAGGAACAAATCATCCAATCAAACTATATGGCGCAACCGCATCAATGATCCCATGCCTGACCCATCACCCCCTCCGCCTCCGATTGCGTCCATATCCTCGCCACCTGAAAATGAAATGCCGCGCAAAAGAATTTGGCGATGGGAAGGCGTGACCCTGGCCGTTCTGCTCGGCGTCGGCCTACTTCTTTGGCCGTTTATGTCCTTCGGCGCAATCTTCATGTTTGATTCGCCGATCCAAAGCCTGCACGACCTCGCGGGCCGCTACACGGTTGCGTATTTTATTTGGCTTTACCCGGTGACCTGCGGAATCACAGTTCTTGCCTACTTCATCCTGCGCCGAGTTGGCGTCTGGCGGCTACTCAGCCTGGCGGCCTTTGGATTCCCCGTGCTGGCATGGTCGCTCATCTCGGGTCATTTCGCGAAGAAGGCGGAGCCGTCGAATGGCCAGCGAATCCAATTACTCTATCGCACCGACTATGCTGCTTTGCTGGCCGCCTGCCGGGACATGATGACCAATCAAAACACATCCGTAGAACGGCGCGCGAACAAGTCGATTAATGATTTCAGGGACCCCAGAGTCCCCGCAATTATGGCAGCTTTGAAGCCGGAATACATTGCTGTGGGTGACGATGAAGTGTTCCTGGGACTGCGTGGCGGCTCGCAGGGATTTGACCATTACGGTGTCGAATCGACCGCGACAAACGGGATGGATAACGGGGGCAACTACGTGCTATTGAAGCCGGGTTTGTGGTATTACGACGAAACACTCGGTTACCATGGCACCAACCGCGCCGCTTACCTGGAACACTTGAGAACGCTTAAACCCGCCGACGCGCCGCCTCCAAATTGGTGAGAATGTTTGACGCGACCAGGCAGGGCGGTGCTTCCGCGCCGCCCAAGCAAACTAATTCTTTGGCGTTCCCGGTGGCCAGGTGGCCAGCGGCGCCGCAACCACTGCGCCCAATAAAATCTGCCTATTTGCTTGATTTCATTTGCCCAAACCGCTTTAATCCGCCGCTCAATAACGACAACAATTCAACATACAACAAAACGTATTGATCAAATAATTATGTCAAAAGCTCTGACCAAATCACAAGTCGCGTCTGAAATCGCTGAGAAAAATCAAATCACCAAAGTACAAGCCGTCGGAATTCTCGAACATCTGGCGGCGCTGGCCTACAAGCACGCCAAAGACTCGTTTACCATTCCCGGACTGGGCAAACTCGTGTTGGTTCAGCGCAAGGCCCGCATGGGCCGCAATCCCGCCACTGGCGAAACCATCCAGATTAAAGCCAAGAAAGTCGTGAAATTCCGGGTCGCCAAAGCCGCGAAGGACGCGATCCTGGGCGGAAAGTAAGAAATTAAATAGAATAACGCTCAAAGCTTCAAAGGCGCTCTGAATTATTTTCAGGGCGCCTTTTGACCTTCCATCTTTCATCTCCCAATTAACCCGACTTCCGCTATTCGAGCCTTGGAAAAGGAATTTGGGAGGCTGCGACATTGTAAGTACTTGAGTGTAAGGGGTTGTACTCTGAGGGAGGGCTTCAAAAGGGCTGTAGTGCAGACCTACCCTCTTTTTCTTTGGGGTGC